>DATHJK010000314.1:0-3134 GCA_035316225.1 Pyrinomonadaceae bacterium | reverse complement strand
TAACTTTACTTGCTTTGGCCGTGTCGTCGTGCAAAGATGCAGCCACTCGCCCCGATAGCACCGCTCTCACTTACCGTAGCCTGCGCTCTTCGTAGCGTCGGGCTTGTGGAGTGAGTCAGGCGAAAGAGAGGCTTGAACCCTTAATGTTGCTCCCGCTCAAGTCTCCCTTTCTTTCATTCAACAGGAAACTCAAGCTTATAAATCCGTTCTAACCGCGCAGCACTCTCACGGAGACGATCTGCCATGTTCCCTGTCGCTTCTCGTACCTGCGAATAAATCTATAGCGCGGGCTTTCTGACACTTCACCCTGATAGCTTTGCTGCAAAACCGCATCGCCCGTCACGGTCGCGCTATCACCGTTGATTTCCACCTGCACGTTGTTCGTGCTGATTGAATTAAAAGCGAAATCGGGATTCTGCAACAAGGCCAATCGCTGCCGTTTACTCACCACTCTGCAATAGGTGTGAATGGTGAAATCATCAGCCAGTATGCGATCCAGTGTCGCGGTATCTCGCTGTAGATTAGCTTCTATGTATTCATTCTCAAGTTGGAGAATCTGCTGTTCAGTTTGGCGGTCTGCCGGATCGTGGCGGAAAGGTTTAAGAGCAGTGACCAGGCCAAGCCCAATGATAAAGGTTAAGAGAGCGACGGCGAGACGTATGGCGTAGAATTTCATTATCCTTTACTCCTTGTTTTGTTGGGCTAAAGTTAGCACTAACCGAGAGCGCTCGACAAGAGCTAAAAGAAGAAAGTGTGGATTCAAGCTAAAATTAAGAGTCAGGAGAACATTGACCTTAATTCTCTAACTGACCTGCGCGCCGCTCTGATTTACCAGCCCCATAACAATCGAACTCTCCTAATCCTGAGACTACTTGTCACGTTTTTATAGAATGTCTGATAGGAGTGCGGAAATACGCTGCTGTTATCACTTTATAGAGAGCGGAAGTAATAGCACGCTAAAGGGGATTAATATGGTAGAGCCGATGCTGATATTTTTGTTCGGAAGCAGTCTCGCACTGATAGCTGCAAAGATGCGCAGGCAGAGAAGGGTTACGAAAGAGTAGAAGAGGGACGGCGAAGTAGCCTTTATTCTGTATTTCAATTCAAACAAAAGAGCCTGCTTGAAATAGAGCAGGCTCTTTACTTTTTTGGCCCAAACTTCAATTCCTTAGTTGATTGACGCCTGCGACGCTACCTACGTCTACGTTGATATATCTACTGTCTTGAAGATTTCAAGGATAGCTGTCACTTGTGCGGCCACTACGCCTGGCGTGTTAGTATCAGAAATGATTTTTTGAGTAGCTTTTGAGTACCTGGAGCTATTCAAAGCAGGTCAAAATCAGTGTGGAAGCAGCGAAGAGCCTTTAATGTTGCAGGGAAAATCCATCATCTGCTTCGGCGGCGAGGATTGGTGGTATCACCACCCGCACTCTAAGAACCATTTGATGAAGAGGTTCGCGCGCGCGGGCAACAAAGTGATCTTCGTCAACTCAATCTCGATGGGAATGGCCTCGCTCTCGAACAAGGATTTAATACCGCGCGTCGTACGAAAATTAAGGAGTTACGCGAAGCTTGCGCGTACCACCGAGGAAGGCATCACGGTCGTCTCGCCAGCCGCCGTGCCGTTCTTCGGAAGCAGCCTCGCGCGAACAATCAACCGCCGTCTGCTTCGCGTGCAGATAGGAGCGCTGGCACGCAGGCGAGGATTGGCGCGCCCGATTCTATGGATTGCGATTCCGACCGCAGCGGACATGGTGGGCCAATTCGATGAATCGCTCGTGGTCTATCATGTGTCGGACAAGTACGATGCGAACACTATGGATCACGCTACAGACCCTGCGCTTATTCGCCGCCTGCACGAGCGCGCGATTGACGCGGCTGATCTAGTCTTCTACTCAGGGCGCAAGCTTCTGGCGGAGGCTGTGCGGGGGCGCGAGCGCTCATATTTACTGGAGCAGGCTGTTGACTTCGCGCACTGGTCGCGCGTGCGGGAGATGGAAGTCGCGCCGGAAGTCGCAAGGATACCGCGCCCGCGTTTGGGCTACTTCGGAGCGATAGAACCCTGGCTGGTGGATCAGGAATTAATCAGGCGCGCATCGCGCGAGCGCTCCTCCTGGCACTGGGTTTTCATAGGCAATCGCTCGCGCGGCCTTGAGATAGAAGACCTGCCGAACGTGCATTTCCTCCCGGCAGTCTCTTACGATGAACTGCCGCGCTACGCCGCGGGCTTCGACGTGTGCGTGCTGCCGTGGGAAGCCGGGCAGACTTTTACGAGCTACGGCTCTGCCATAAAAGTGCGCGAGTATCTTGCGACCGGCAAACCCGTAGTCATCGCGCCGCTGCCGGAGTACGAGCCGATGAGCAACGTGCTTCGCATAGCTCGCAGCCGTGAGGAGTTTCTCCGTTTGATAGAGGACGCGCTCAATGAAAAGGGCGATGAAGCAGCGCACGCGCGCCAGGCATCCGTCGTGAACGGCACGTGGGACGCACGCGCCGAATGGGTCAGCACTTTGATAGAAGAAGCGCTTAAAAAGTGATAAGTGATGAGTGATAAGTGATAAGAGAAAGCCTTTAGTTCTTTCTTATCACTTATCACTTATCACTTATCACCTTTCAAACTATGTGCGGGATAGCAGGGTTAGTCAGTTTCAATCCAGAGGCGCGTGTGGGCGCGATGCTGAAGGCGATTGAGCATCGCGGGCGCGACGATGAAGGTGTGTGGGCTTCCCCGAAAGTAAACGATGCGGGGCAGCAAGCGTGTCTGGGGCATCGCAGGCTTGCCATTATTGACACGAGTCCGGCTGGGCACGAGCCTATGTCTTACGCGGAGGGGCGCTACTGGATAACTTTCAACGGAGAGATTTACAACTATCTTAGCTTGCGCGCGGAATTGGAAGCGCTGGGGCATCGCTTTCAGACGGACACGGATACGGAAGTTCTTCTGGCATCTTTCGCAGAGTGGGGCGAAGCGTGTCTGAAGCGTCTGAACGGCATGTTCGCGTTCGCCATCTGGGACGAGCGCGAACGCACCCTCCTAATCGCGCGCGACCGCGTCGGCATCAAGCCGCTCTACTACTCTCTCCGCGACGGACGCCTGCTTTTCGCGTCTCAGGTCAAGGCTCTTCTGCAGAGCG
>DATHJK010000313.1:0-8360 GCA_035316225.1 Pyrinomonadaceae bacterium | reverse complement strand
TCGCGATGTCGGAGTTTTTGGTCTTCAGATAGTTGCGCTATCCGTTTACGGACGGTGTTCTGGTGCGGCGGTTTAATACCGGCGTGGCGGCATCGGCGCAGAACCTCTTCATAAGTCTTCTGCGCGGAGCGTTTCTGTTTGTTAAGGTAAAAGTCCTCTATCGTCGCCTTCACTATAGCGTCCACCTCAACGGATAAGCGAGCCTTGCCTTGCGGGTAGCCTCGCTTTCCCGGTAGCAATGCAGAGGTTCGTCCGCCGCGTTCGTAAGCATCTATCCATCGATAGAGCGTAGCCGGGTGAACGCCCGCCGCGCGAGCCTGCTCGGCGACGCCCTCTTTAGAGCGTCTAGCGGAACCGAGTATTGGACGGATGATATGGAAGCGGCGGTTTGCCTCCCGCCAGTCTTCTTCTGAAACCGCTGCGAGTTCCGTATCGATGCTTCCCGCGTCGTCTAGCTGGACGCTGATAGGCGTTAGATCTTTAATGTAGAGGCGCACAGTTTTCCCTGTGTCGTCCTCCTTGCACAAGACGGCATCGAGATCGAGAATGTGAGCGATAGTGTACCGCTTACCGTCGAATGCGACGGCGGTTCCGGGAACTAGATGAATGACAGCGCTCATTGTTTTCTCGCAAGCAGTAAATTTGAAGATACTATATGCCGGCGAAATTATACCGCTAAACCGTTCGCATTATTTAGTGTTTTTCTTCAATCTGTCCGCTCTATTTTCTGTGTGAAATCGCAGACTATAGTATGAGAAAAGGGCGTATTATCATCTCCTAGTCGCATTATTTGATGTAATTCACAAGGATAGAGGGCGCGCAAAACGCTAATCGGTCAGCTTCAAATTAGAAGATAAATAAGCATTGGCCCGGAAGCTTTAGCGATTTTTCATGGCTGTATAGAACAGCTTTTAGCCTTTATTCTGAAACTCCTACGAAATCTGTCTCCTACCGGACGGCGCTTGACATGCGCGGCTTGTGGCGCGTAGGGTTTTGAACTTCGGCAAGGCAGAGGAGGAGGCGCATCCGTTCTGGTGAGCGGCGCGGTCTTCAAAACCGTCCGTGAGCCTGTGAGAACATGCTCAGGTAGGTTCGATTCCTACACGCCTCCGCCAGAAAAGTAGAGGTCAGAGGTTAGTAAATGCCTTTGACTGACATCTAATCTCTGACCTCTAGCCTCTATCTTATGAGAGAGTGGATTGCGCTAAACATGACGCCGGGTATAGGGCCGCGTGCGGCTGCGAAACTGCTGGAGCGATTCGGCTCGGCGGAAGCTGTGTTCGCTGCGACGCGCGCGGAGTTGGAGGCGCTCAGGCTTCAGCCCGAAGCTATAGAGAGCATCATGGCGCGCGAGCTATTTGAAGCCGCATCGAGCGAGATAGAGCATGTGCGCGAAACAGGCGCAGATATTTTGTTGCTGGACGATGGGGTTTACCCGCAGCTTCTGCGCGAAATTTTCGACCCGCCCATCACGCTTTATGTCAAAGGCGCTTGGGACATATGCTTCGACCAGCCGTGTGTGGCAATGATAGGCTCCCGAAAATGTTCTACCTACGGACAAAACATTGCGACGATGCTGGCGCGCGATCTGGCGCAGCGCGGTGTGACAATCGTTTCGGGGCTGGCGCGCGGGATTGACGCTGCGGCGCACAGGGGCGCGCTGGAGGCCGCAGGTCGCACGGTCGCCGTATTGGGAACAGGGATTGATGAAGTTTACCCGCGCGATCATAGAAAGCTGGTGGATGAAATTTTAGCGAGCGGCGGCGCAATCGTTTCTGAATTCCCACTGGGCACGCCGCCCGCGCCGCAGAATTTTCCATATCGCAACCGCATCATCAGCGGATTGAGCCTGGGCGTAGTGCTGGTAGAAGCGGCGGAGAACAGCGGTTCTCTAATCACTGCGCGCCTCGCTATGGAGCAGAACCGCGAGGTCTTCGCAGTGCCCGGCAACATAACTTCGCGCAACTCTTTCGGCACGAACTATCTGATAAAGGGCGCGGGCGCTAAATTGGTTCAACAGTGGCAGGACGTAGCCGCCGAGTTGCCATCTGAAGTGGCCGCTCGCATGCTGCCGCCCGACCCGAAGAGGAAAGAGTCGGCGCTTGCGAACCAGCTATCGCTCGTGCCTGAGAATTTGACCGAGACGGAGCACACAATCTTCAAGCTGCTATCGGCGGACGAGCCTGCGCACATTGACGACCTGGCGGTGACGAGCAAACTGCCAGTGCCTGAATTGACCAGCGCTCTCTTCGGGCTTGAGATGCGCGAGCTTATACGCCAGCTTCCGGGAAGATGTTTTGTGCGAAAAATATGAAGGCAGTGATGAGAACAGTTTTCAGTCTTCAGAAGAAAAGCGAGAAGCTTTTACTGAAAACTGTAGACTTACCGCTTCTTTCTCGTCAATCTTTCTCTGCTGCTAACAGGATTTGACGGCGAGCAAATTGAATGCTTTGTGCATCTAAATGTAGTAACAATTAACAGAGAACGTGCTGACCAGGCGACAAGTATTTGACTCGTTACCTGTCACTCGCTCACTTATCACTGAAGTTAAGAAAATGGCAAAAAACTTAGTTATCGTTGAATCGCCTGCGAAGGCGAAGACAATTAATAAATATCTGGGATCGGACTATCGCGTGATGGCCTCTATAGGCCACATCAAGGATTTGCCGTCGAAGGGGCTGGGCGTTGACGTTGATAAGAATTTCGAGCCGACCTACGAGCTGATTCCTGATTCCAAAAAACGCAATAACAGGAAGATAGTCACCGATTTGAAAAGGGCAGCGAAAGAGGCCGAGGCCATCTATCTTGCGGCAGACCCTGACCGCGAGGGCGAGGCCATCTGTCAGCATCTTGAAGAGGAGATTGTTCCGAAGCGCCCCAAAAAACCTTCGTATCGCGTGATGTTCAACGAGATAACGAAGCGCGCGGTTCAGGATGCGTTCAAAGAGCCGAAAGCTATTGATAAAAATCTTGTTGACGCGCAGCAGGCTCGCCGCTTGCTGGATCGCCTTGTGGGCTACAAGGTTTCGCCTCTTCTGTGTCGAACTGTGGGCGG
Source organism: Pyrinomonadaceae bacterium (assembly GCA_035316225.1). Taxonomy (GTDB): domain Bacteria; phylum Acidobacteriota; class Blastocatellia; order Pyrinomonadales; family Pyrinomonadaceae; genus 3-1-20CM-3-53-8. The sequence goes on along the minus strand of DATHJK010000313.1, from coordinate 5,305 downwards.
TCGCTTGAGCGCAGGGCGTGTCCAATCGGTCGCGCTTCGCATGGTCGTAGAGCGCGAGCGCGAGATTGAGGCTTTCGTCAAAACTGAATACTGGACTGTCACCGCGAACTTGGCCGCGCTCCTTCCACCGGCTTTCGATGCGCGTCTTTTCAAGGTCGGAGAGCAGACGGTCAAGACCTCGAACTTCGATCAGGAGATCAAGAAGAACGAAATTTTAATCGGCAACGAAGAGCAGGCGCGCGATATTGTAGCGGAAGCCGAGCGACAGAATTTCGTAGTCTCTGAAGTTACGACCAAAGAGCGCAAGCGAAATCCCGTGCCGCCTTTCATCACGTCGAAGTTGCAGCAGGAAGCGTCGCGCAAGCTGGGCTTTCCCGTAAAGAAGGCCATGCTGGTCGCGCAGAAACTCTACGAAGGCGTGGAACTCGGCGCTGAAGGCGCGGTCGGTCTCATAACTTACATGCGCACGGATTCAACGCGCATCTCCGAGGCGGCGCTGAACGAAGTGCGCGAGTTCGTGGGCCAGCAGTACGGCGAAAAATATTTACCTGAGAAAGCGGTTCATTATCGCTCGAAAAAGGATGCGCAGGACGCGCACGAAGCCATACGCCCGACCGATGTAGCGCGCACGCCGGATTCTCTCTCAAAATTTCTCAACCGTGATGAATTGAAACTCTATCGTCTGATATGGCAGCGCTTCGTCGCCTCGCAGATGATGCCCGCAGTCTTTGACCAGACGACGATTGACATCGAGGCGGGAAGATTCCTGTTTCGCGCTACCGGCTCGGTCTTAAAATTCGACGGCTTCCTGAAAGTTTACCAGGAGGGTCGAGACGAAAAGGCGGAAGAGGATGAAGAGTCCGAGCGCCGCCTGCCGCCGGTCTCAAAAGGCGAGGCGCTCAAATTAAATCAGATTACGCCGGAGCAGCATTTCACAGAGCCGCCGCCGCGCTACACCGAAGCGACGCTCGTCAAAGCGCTTGAAGAGAAGGGCATCGGTCGGCCTTCGACCTACGCTGCGATTATGACGACGATTCAGGATCGCGAGTACGTTGAAAAGCATGAAGGGCGTTTTCATCCGACCGCGATTGGCATGACGGTTAATGATCATCTTGTCAAAGGCGGATTTGATGATCTTTTCAACGAGACTTACACGGCGCGAATGGAGGAGGAGCTTGATCAGATTGAGGAAGGAAAGCTGAAGTGGACTGAAGCGCTGCATGAGTTTTATGAAAAATTCTCTCGCGACCTCAAAGCATTTGAGCAATATTTACGTGGAATTCGGGACGTTGAAGAGCCAACCAATGAAGTATGTGTCAAATGTGGCAAAGAAGGAATGGTAAAAAAAGTTGGTCGCTTCGGTCCGTATCTTAAATGCTTAAATTGCGGTGCAACACGCGATCCCAGTCCTTCGACAACGGAACAAATTCCAACTACTGTAGGAACTTCGACAGGGAGTAATGCAATCGCGGATGATGCTGAAACCTGCGAGTTGTGCGGCAAGCCTATGGCTTTGAAGCGCGGTAGGTTCGGGCAATTTCTGGGCTGCACGGGCTACCCCGATTGTCGCAACATTCGCAAGATTGCGAAAAGCGGCGCTCCGGCTCCCGCGCCAGTTCCGTTGGACGAAAAATGTCCTGTTGACGGCGCGCAGCTTGTTCTTCGTCACGGACGCTTCGGCGAATTCATCTCATGCTCGAACTATCCCAAATGCAGTTACATCAAGCGCGAGACTACGGGTGTCGCGTGCCCGCGCGCGGGATGCAAGGGCGAGATAGTCGTCAAGAAATCCAAGCGCGGTAAAATTTTCTACGGCTGCTCCGAATATCCGAAATGCGATGTTGTGTTCTGGGACAAACCTGTGGCCGAACCCTGTCCGAAGTGTAACGCGCCTTTTCTTCTTGAGAAGACTACGAAGAAGGAAGGCACAGTTCATCACTGCACTAAGGAAGGCTGCGGTTATCGCGCTCCCGTCGGTTCAGCGCCCATCCCCGCGGGTGATGCGCAAACGTCGCATGAGCAGAAAAGAGTTTAAGACAACTCAAGCGAGTGTTTTGTAGTAACAGAAGAGAAATTTAAAATTCGTAATTACAAATTTTAAATTTCTCTTTCTCTTGTTTGCAGGACTTTCGTGTATTTGTACATTAAGCTCTTATCAAATCTCTCTCCGAGGTTCAAAACATGCTACGTCGTCACGTAACAATCGTTCTACTCCTCTCTATTCTGCTTGTGCCGGGCTTTCATCTCGCCGCACAACAGCCAAGCCCCGCGCCGCAGACCTCAGTTTACACGCCGCGAGATGCGAACGATCCTATAGAGCGTATCAAGGCCGAAGGGTTGAACCATTCGCAGTTGATGCAGACGCTGGAATATCTGACGGACGTGATTGGCCCAAGACTGACGGGTTCCCCGAACATGAAGCGCGCGAATGAATGGACGCGACAGCGCCTTGCCGGTTGGGGATTGCAAAACGCGCACCTTGAAGCATGGGGGCCTTTCGGTCGCGGCTGGGAGTTGAAGCGGTTTTCGGCTGAAGTCATAGAGCCGCAGGACATGCCGCTCATAGCTTACCCGCGCGCGTGGTCGCCCGGACTCGCAGGGACGCTGACGGCTGATGTCGTTTATGTTGATACGCAAAACGAGGAGCAGTTGCAGAAGTACAGAGGCAAACTGAGAGGCGCGATTGTATTGACTAGCGCGCCGCGCCAAGTCAAGGCTCGCTTCGACCCGGATGCGACCCGCCTGAGCGATCAGGAGTTGCTGGAACTTGCGAACGCGCCTGATCCTGCGCAGGTAAAACCGCGCCCGCGCCGAGCGCCCAGAACGCCGGAGCAGAGAGCGCAAGAGGCTTTCAACGACCGAAAGACACGCTTCTATTATGAAGAGGGCGCTGCGCTGCTGGTTGACGCATCTCGCGCCGGAGACGGCGGCACGCTTCAGTTTGTGCAGTCGGCTTCTGTGCCGCAACCCTTCGACACGCCGACGGCAAAGCGCGTCTACTCCTGGCAAGTCAACGCGCCGAAGATTCTTCCGCAGATGACCGTCTCAATAGAGCAGTACAACCGCATGGTGCGCCTCATTCAACAGGGCGTGCGTGTTCGCATGAGTGTGAAGATGGATGTGCAGTTTCATGACGAAGACCTCATGGGCTACAACACTATCGCGGAGATTCCGGGCAGCGATCTTCAAAACCAGATAGTGATGCTGGGAGCGCACATGGACTCGTGGCACACGGCTACGGGCGCGACAGACAACGGCGCTGGTGTCGCTGTGATGATGGAGGCCGTGCGAATACTTCAGACTCTGGGATTGAAGCCGAGACGCACCATTCGCATTGGATTGTGGAGCGGTGAAGAGCAGGGCGAATACGGCTCCGAGGCTTACGTCAAGCAGCACTTCGGAGAACTGGAGCCGCAACCCACTCCATCGCCTGCGGCAGCAGCAGCATCTCCAACGCCCGAAGCTCAACCTGCGGTAGCGCCCTCGCCGAGTCCAACGCCGATTCCTCGCCTCGTCAAGAAAACCGATTACGAAAACTTCGATGTCTATTTCAATCTGGACAACGGAACGGGGCGCGTGCGCGGCATCTACCTGCAAGGCAACGAGGCTGTGCGGCCAATCTTCCGCCGCTGGCTTGAATCTTTCCGAGACATGGGCGCTTCTACGCTCTCTATCAGGATTGACACCAACACGGATCACGAACCTTTCGACACCATTGGCCTGCCCGCGTTCAATCTTATGCAGGACGAGATTGAATACGGCCCGCGCACATGGCACACGAACATGGATGTCTTCGACCGTGTTCAAGAGGAAGATATGAAGCAGGCGGCAATAGTTATGGCGGCTTTGGTCTACAACTCTGCTATGAGTGATGAGAGGATTCCGCGAAAGTTCATGCAGTTCAGGTGAAACTGCTGGCTTTCAGTCAGCTACAGTAAAACAATGAGGCGCGGGCGATTTGTAAGCAAACGCCCGCGCCTAATCTCTTTTAGTCTTCAGACCTCTTGCCTGCTTCTCTTGACAACAAACTCTCGCAGGTAGCGACGCAGCTTCTCCCGGTTGTTCTTGCGATACTCCTCGTAGTCGCGCTTTATCCCCTCGTTCGCGTGTGCCAGCAGTACGAACGCTTCGAGCATCCCGGCGTCATTTAATTTAGCAATCGTATCGGTGGACGAGTTCTGCATCTCATCCGTTGCGCCTTGCTTGCTCGGCGCACTTGTCGTCGTCGCGCGAGCACGTAGCGCCTCGACTGCTTCGCGCAGGTTATTACTACGGTTGAGCGCTTCTTCTATGGCTGCATCAATCTGTGGATGGCCTGCCTGAACGTGGTTGGCCTGCGCCCACTGAATCAGTCCGCGATAAGAGATATTGTTGTAAGGCTCTGCGATTATCGCTTCTATGGCCTTGTCGAGCGATTCCTCCATCTCGCCTGAGCGCAGCAGGGCATCGCTCCAGTAGCGATAGGCAGTCTCGCGGTTGGGATTGAGCGCGACGGCTTTCGCGTACCACTCTCCTGCCTTCTTCATGTCATGCTTCTGGAAGTAGACATCGCCTATGAAGAGCGGCGCTTCGTAAATGGTCGGGTCAAGCTCAAGCGCGCGCTGGTAAGCTTTCAGCGCCGCGTCCATGTCGTTGTGCGCAAACGCGGCTTCGCCCTCGCGCATGGCGGCTTCGGCTGCGCGGTTAAATGAGAACGCCCTCTGCTGCTGCTGACTCTCATCCTGCGCCCATGCGCGCACGGGCGCTGAGAGCGCAAGAAGGATTAGAACAGGAGTGAACAGAAAGATGCGTGCCCTGCCGGAAAAGAGGAGCTGTGATTTCGACATCCGAAGTGACCTCGAAAGATACTTGATGTGAGATCGTCGGGAAGACCTGGGCAAGTCTATGGACAATCCGCGCGAGTGTCAACGAATAAATATTGTGAAAACGCTCGGCATCGAATTCATTAAGAAGCTTAATGAATAACACTCGTATGTTTGTCCCTGACAGGGTTTTTCAAACTTCTTCTGAAATCTATTCCTGCTCTTTGTCAGGAACACTCGGCTGCAAGCTCTCGCTCCTTTTGTCATAGACCAGACCGGCGGCGGCCTCGTCCGTCATGCGCGCCCATCCCTTCTCTTTCGTGAACTTGAAATGCTCGGACGATGCCGGAGCGAAAGCCTTGCGCTCAGCATTCCAGACCATGCGCTCTACGTTGATGTATGGATGATTCGTGCGAATGACGTTGAAAGAATTAGGCTCGCCGCGCCCGCGCGTTGACGTGGCCGTCCCCGCAGAGACAACAAGCGCGCTGTGCCCTTCAATC
>DATHJK010000312.1:0-8639 GCA_035316225.1 Pyrinomonadaceae bacterium | reverse complement strand
GATGAAGGTTTCGGCGCAGGAAGAGTACGGGCTGCGATGCCTGGTTCAATTAGCCAGCTTGAAGAATGGCGAGTCGCTGACGCTCGCGCAGATGGCAAAGCGCGAGGGCATTTCCGTGGCGAACGCCGGAAAGCTTCTGTGGATTCTGAGCAAGGCTGGGCTGGTTCAATCGCTCAGAGGAACAAAGGGCGGTTATTACCTCGCGCGTCCAGCCTCGGAGATTTGCCTGAGCGAGGTCATTCACGTGATGGACGAAGAAGAGATCAGCGGCCACTGCAAGAGCTACACGGGCGTGCTGGACACATGCGTGCATACCAGCGACTGCGGCATTCGTCCCGTCATCATGAGCATACACGAGATTGTGCAGGAGTCGCTCTCGAAAGTGACGCTGGCGCAACTGGTCGGGTCGGAGAAAAATGTTGACGCCACTCTGCACCAGATAGAGCGGTTTTATCCGCACGCGACCGGGAAGCATTTAAGCTGAGAGGGTTTTCTCATTACTTTGATCGAACTAATAAGATGAGCAACATAGAGCTACTAACAAACAGGGAATACAAATACGGGTTCGTGACCGACATTGAATCCGATACCATTCCGCGTGGGTTGTCGGAAGATACCATACGGCTCATCTCCGCGAAGAAGAACGAGCCGGAGTGGATGCTTGAGTTTCGTCTGAAGGCATATCGCCAGTGGCTCACTATGAAAGAGCCGCGCCATTGGCCCAACGTCACTTACCCGGAGGTTAACTACCAGGACATCATCTACTACAGCGCGCCCAAGCAGAAGATTGCGAAGGCTAGCCTTGACGAGGTTGACCCTGAGCTTTTGAGAACGTTCGAGAAGCTAGGCATACCTTTGCAGGAGCAGAAACAGTTGGCAGGCGTTGCCATTGACGCTGTTTTCGATTCCGTCTCGGTTGCAACCACTTATAAAGAGAAGCTGAAGAAGCACGGTGTAATCTTCTGTTCATTCACAGACGCGCTTCAGGATTATCCGGAGCTTGTCAAAAAGTATCTTGGCTCGGTAGTTCCGGTCGGCGACAACTACTTCGCCGCTTTGAACAGCGCGGTATTCTCCGACGGCTCATTCGTCTTCATCCCAAAAGGCGTGCGCTGTCCTATGGAGCTTTCAACTTATTTCCGAATCAACAATCAGGAGTCCGGACAGTTCGAGCGCACGCTCATCGTCGCCGAAGAGGGTGCGTCTGTGTCGTACAACGAAGGCTGCACCGCGCCCAAGTTCGACAAAAATCAATTGCACGCCGCTGTGGTCGAGCTTGTGGCGCTGGACGATGCAGAGATTAAATATTCAACCGTGCAGAACTGGTACGCGGGCGATGAAGAGGGCAAGGGCGGCATCTACAATTTCGTCACGAAGCGCGGCAAATGCGCCGGGCGAAATTCAAAGATTTCGTGGACGCAGGTTGAAACGGGTTCGGCCATAACCTGGAAATATCCTTCATGCATCTTGCAGGGCGAGAACTCGATTGGCGAGTTCTACTCGGTCGCGCTCACCAACCACGCGCAGCAGGCTGATACGGGAACGAAGATGATTCACCTGGGCAAGAACACGCGCTCGACTATCATCTCGAAGGGCATCTCGGCTGGAAAATCGAACAACAGCTATCGCGGGCTTGTGAAGGTGATGCCGAAGGCAGAGGGTGCCCGCAACTACACGCAATGCGATTCGATGCTAATTGGCTCACATTGCGGCGCAAACACTTTCCCTTACATAGAGGTGATGAACAACTCTGCGCGCGTCGAGCACGAGGCTTCAACCTCTAAGATAAGCGAGGATCAGTTGTTCTATCTTCAGCAGCGCGGGATTTCTCAGGAGGACGCGATAAGCCTGATAATCAACGGCTTCTGTAAAGATGTTTTCCGCGAGCTTCCAATGGAATTCGCCGTCGAAGCCCAGCGCCTGCTCGGATTAAAGCTTGAAGGAAGCGTTGGGTAGATTAAAAGCCGTGAATCGTGAATCGTGAATCGTGAATAGAAATTAGCTTTAATCTATTCACGATTCACGATTCACGATTCACGGCTCTCCGAAGGAGAGCATAGTGCTAGAGATTCGTGATCTGCATGCGAGCGTTGAGGGCAAAGAAATCCTGAAGGGGATTAGCCTGACGATTAACAGAGGCGAGGTGCACGCCATCATGGGGCCGAACGGGTCAGGGAAATCAACGCTGGCGAAAGTTCTGGCGGGGCATCCGCAGTATGAAGTGACGAAGGGCGAGGTGCTTTACGAGGGGCGAAATCTTCTTGAGATGCCGCCGGACGAGCGAGCACGCGCCGGAATTTTTCTGGCGTTTCAATATCCGATTGAAGTTCCGGGCGTATCTAATTCGCAGTTTCTCAGGCTCGCTTACAACGAGAAGCGCAAGCATTTGAACGAAGAGGAGCTTGACCCGCTTGAGTTCAAAGACCTTCTTAAAGAGCGCGCCAAAATAGTGGAGATGGACGAGAGCTTTATGAGCCGCTCTGTGAACGAGGGCTTTTCGGGCGGCGAGAAGAAGCGCAACGAGATTTTGCAGATGGCCGTGCTTGAGCCGAAGCTGGCCGTGCTGGATGAGACCGATTCTGGTCTGGACATTGACGCGCTTCGCATAGTGGCGGGCGGCGTCAACAAACTTCGCAATGCGGATAACGCAATCGTTTTGGTAACGCACTACCAGCGGCTTCTGAATTACATCGTGCCCGATTACGTTCACGTTCTGGCGGGCGGGCGCATCGTACGCGAGGGTGGGAAAGAACTGGCGCTTGAATTGGAAGAGAAGGGTTACGACTGGATTAAGAACATGGGCACGGAGAGGAGCGCGCTCGGCGCTCGCTGATTTACAGGGATGTCAACGCAAATTGTAAAAGAAGAGAACTCATACTCGCTCGCTCATCAGGAGTTGCAGAACGAGTCCGGCGGTGTGGCCTTGTGGGTGAAGCGGCTGCGCGACGAAGCGTTCGAGAGTTTTACTCTCAACGGCTTTCCAACTCCTGAGCAGGAGGAATGGAAGTATACCAACGTAGCTCAGATTGCCAGGGCTAAATTCGAGACTGTAGTCGGACGCGATGTCGCAAGCGAGATAACGCCCGAACAGATTGCCCCGTTCGTTTATGAAGAGGCAAAATCAAGCCGTCTCGTCTTCATCAATGGCGTTTTCAACGAGCGGCTGTCTTCGCTTGAAGGTTTACCGCGCGGAGTGGTTGCTATAAATCTGGCCGAGGCGCTCGCGGAGGGCGAGCAGGCGGCGCTTGTGCGCGAGCATCTGTCGCGCGGTGCCGGATTTGACGGGCAGCCTTTCACGGCTTTCAATACTGCTTTCCTTTCCGGCGGCGCTTTCCTCTTCTTTCCTAAGGGCCAGACGGTTGAGACTCCCGTTCATCTGCTTTTCCTTTCATCTTCAAGTGACGAGCGACTCCTTTCATTCCCGCGCGTGCTTATCGTAGCAGGGCGTGAAAGTTCAGCTACAGTGATTGAAAGCTATGCAAGCATGGGCGACGGCGAATACTTAACAGACGCTGTAATCGAAGTAGTCCTGGAAGAAGGAGCGCGCGTCAGGCATTACAAAGTTCAGAACGAGAGCGAGCAGAGCTATCACATAGCCCGCACAGTCGCGGAGCTTGGCCGCAACAGCAGCTATAACTCAACGGCCATTACGCTCGGCGCTAAATTGTCGCGCCATGACATCACTGTGAATTTCAAGCGTGAAGGCGCGGAGTGCTGGATTGATGGCCTATACATTGTCGAAGATGGGCAGCACGCAGACACGCATTCCGTGATTGACCACCAATTGCCGCATTGCACCAGTCGCCAGCTTTACAAAGGCATTCTGGACGGGAAATCACGCGCAGTATTCAACGGCAAAGTTTTCGTGCGACATGGCGCTCAGGGAACGGATGCAATTCAGACCAACAGGAATCTGATGCTCTCGGACGACGCTCGCGTTGATACCAAACCGCAGTTGGAGATTTTCGCAGACGATGTAAAATGCGCGCATGGCGCGACCGTTGGACAGTTGGATGAGGAAGAGCTTTTCTATTTGACGAGTCGCGGTCTTCACCCGGACCTCGCGCGAAATCTTCTGACTTACGGGTTTGCTGAAGAGGTTATTGACAAGATTAAGGTTGATTCTATCAAGGCGCAGTTGGATGAAGCGGTTCTGAATCGTCTGAACGCTCGTCTTGAAGCTCTGTAATTTTCAAGAACATGATCGCAACAGAGAAAACAATCGAACAGAAGCAGTCTGGTTCGAGCGCCGTGTGGGATGTCGAGCGAGTTCGCGCAGACTTTCCGGTCTTGAGCCAGACTGTTAATGGTAAGCCGCTCGTCTATCTTGATAACGCGGCGTCTTCGCAAGTGCCGCAGGTCGTAATTGATCGAGGCTCGAAGTATCTTCAGGAAGAACACTCGAACATTCATCGCGGCGTGCATTACCTGAGCCAGCGCGCGACGACCGCTTACGAGGGCGCACGCGAGAAGGTGCGCCGCTTCATCAACGCACGCGACGCACGCGAGTGCATCTTTGTGCGCGGCGCGACCGAGGGCATCAATCTGGTGATGCACGGCTACGGGCGAAAGTTCGTAGGCGCGGGCGACGAGATAATTATCTCTGCGATGGAGCATCATGCGAACATCGTTCCCTGGCAGATGCTCTGTGAAGAGAAGGGCGCGCATCTTAGAGTCATTCCGATGAACGATGCGGGCGAGTTGATACTCGAAGAGTACGACGCTCTATTGAACGAACGCACGAAGCTGGTAGCGGTCGGGCACATCTCGAACGCTCTCGGCACCGTCAACCCTGTGAAAGATATTGTGGCGCGTGCGCACAAGATGGGCGTGCCTGTGCTCATTGACGGAGCACAGAGCGCTCCGCACATGGTTGTTGATGTTCAGGATTTGGACTGCGATTTCTTCGCTTTCTCAGGACATAAAATGTTCGCGCCAACCGGAAGCGGAATCGTTTACGGCAAGACCGAGCTTCTGGAAAAGATGAACCCGTTTCAGGGCGGCGGCGACATGATTCGCACTGTCACATTCGAGAAGACGACTTACGCTGGCCTGCCAAGCAAGTTCGAGGCTGGCACTCCTGCCATCGCTTCACAGATTGGATTAGGCGCAGCGATTGATTATCTGAGTTCGATAGATAGGGAACAGGCCATCGCTTACGAGCATGAGCTGCTGCGCTACGCGACCGAACGGATTTCGTCAATAGAGGGCGTTCGCATAATCGGAACTGCGCGCGAGAAGGCGAGCGTGCTTTCGTTCATCATCGAAGACGTTCACCCGCATGACATAGGAACTATTCTGGATCAAGAGGGCATAGCCGTGCGCGCCGGACACCACTGCGCCCAGCCCGTCATGCAACGCTTCAAAGTTCCCGCGACCGCACGCGCATCCTTCGCCTTCTACAACACCAGAGAGGAAGTTGACACGCTCGCCCGCGCAATTGAAAAAGTTATAGAGGTGTTTTCGTGAATAGTAAATCGTGAATCGTTAATAGATAAAAACAATCAATTGCGAATCGTAATAGAAACTATTAAGCCACATCGTTCTTCAACCTCTATTCACGATTCACGATTTACTATTCGCGGCTTTTAATCTATGTCAGAACTCAGCGAACTATACCAGCAAGTCATACTCGACCATAACAAGAAGCCGCGTAACTTTCGGAAAATAGAGAGTGCGGATCGGACATCCGAAGGGTTCAATCCGTTGTGCGGCGATCAGCTAACCGTCTACATGCAGTTGGAAGATGGCGTTGTGAAGGACATCAGCTTCGAGGGGTCTGGCTGCGCAATCTCCAAGGCTGCGGCGAGCATGATGACGCAAAGCATTAAGGGAAAGAGCAGGGAGGAGGCCGAAACCCTGTTCGACGAATTTCACCGTATGGTGACGGGCGAATTGGATGAGCAAAGTGAGCCAAATCATCTGGGGCGTCTGACTATCTTCGCGGGCGTGCGCGATTATCCTGCGCGCGTTAAATGCGCAAGCCTCTCATGGCATACAATGCACGCGGCGCTACGCGGCGAAGGAACAGTCTCGACCGAGTAGGCCACTCACGGGAAATTGTAAATATCATCTCACAACGTAGTGCTAAAGAGTTTCCATCTTCCTACCGCTTAGAGCAAAGCACACAGGTCACCTTTTCCTTTTCTTCGCGGCATTACCTCATTTGATTGATCTTCTTCATCAACTCTTCGGCAAGCGGCGAGTTCAATCTCACAAGCTGTTGATGTTGTTCAAGAGCCGCATCTTTGTTTTTAGCTTCAACATAGGCTAATCCTAAATAGGAATACGGCAGAGGAGAATTTGGATTAACTTGAATGGCCTTTTTAAGCCAGTTGATTGATTCGTCAAGATATGTTCTATCGTGGGTTTTGGTGTATTTGTTCCAATAGGAAGCACCCAGCACTGTGTATGCTTGAAGAGAATCTTCAACCCCTAGATCAATTGCTTTTTTGGCTGGGATGATTGCTTCATCATACATTCCCTGTGTGATATATACATTTGCCAGATCAATATACGTCGCCGCCCAAATCGGGTCTGGCCTTCCTACTTCTGTGAACAATTCAATGGCTTTATTAAAAGATTCAACCGCCTCCTGATATTGTTTCAACCCGTAGTAAGAGAAGCCCAGCATTCTCAGTATTTGAGCTTTGGTGGAGTTTACGGTCTCGTAAAGAAGAGCCTTCTGGAATTCATTGATCGCTTCGCTATAATTGCCTTGAGACAAAAGAGCGCTTCCAAACCCCGTATAAGCTGATGCTAGAAATTTTATTGTCTGAGCTTTTGCAGCGTTGCTGGTTTCACGACGAAGCGCTTCTTGAAGGTCATTGATCGCCTCTACGTAATGTTTCTGTAAAAAATGGACTCTTCCCAGTAGCGCATATACTCCGACATAGCTTGGATCAGATTCCCGCGCCCTGTTTATATAATCAATGGCTTCTTCATAGTGATGCCAATGAATATACGTTTCCGCGATAGTCGCATATGTACCGGCTTTGCGTGATCTATCGGTTTGGTAATCAGTTGCCTTTTTATATTGATTGATTGCTTCCTCGTAATTTCCCTGCATGGAATAGATGAATCCAAGTTCAAAATAGGCCGCAGTAAAGGCTTGTTCTGCGCCGTAGGTTCGCTTAAATTGGTCAATAGCTTTATTAAGAAGTTCTGTTTTTCGTTGGCTATCGGATTCTCGAAGGCTTTCGCTAAGGTGCATCATACCCAAGGAAAAGTATCCCATCGCTTTGAGGTGTTTGAATCCAGAGCTATGTGAATTACATATTGCAGCCACTGAAGTCAGCCGATCTTCAAGCTCCTTAATTCTGGCAAAGTAGAGATTGAATTCGCTTTCCGCTTCTTGATAGCGTGATTGAAGTATCAAGGCAGTCCCCAAGAAATAATGGGCTGTGGGGCGATTGAGCTTATATACTTGAATGGCTGTCTTTATGTTATCTGTCGCTTGCTTCGCTAATGCGAGTTGTTCTTCCCTGTCTTGCATTCCCATCTGCTCAGGTAGACCAATAGAAATGGCTTTTCCAATTGCGCTATGCCTAATTTAAGGTAAGCCCTAGCGAGAGTGGGTTTAAGTTTGCGTGCCTCCTCGCATTGTGCGATAGCTTCTTGCCATTTCTCTTGGTCGTCGTAAACATCCCCCAGTGCAATGTATGCTGCTGCTCTGTCTTCGACTGATGTTGATTGAGTGTTAATGATATGCTTTATCTGAGCAATGGCATCTGAATACTTTTTCATCCTTGAGTAAACAAGACCCAACCCGATGTTGGCGTCAACACTATTCGGCGCAAGGCGCAAAGCTGCCTGAAACTGCTCTTTGGCTTGGTCATAACGCTCTTGGTAAGAGTAAGAGTTACCTAGCGCTACCATTGCTTCGAGATAATCTCTCTTAAGTTCAATGGCTTTGAGATAAGCTTCAATCGCGGAGTCATCGCAGAATAGGTCGGAGTAGATATTGCCCATGCCGTAGAAGCCACGAGCATCCTGCCGATTCAATTCCTGAGCCTTTTTATAGAAAACCAGGGCTTGCTCGTAGTCACCTCTATCACGCGCAGCATTGCCAGCCTCGATAGCAAGCCCGATAGCTGACCGCCTGCCTGAGACGCGATTAAGGTAAGGTTTGGGATTGGGCGCTGTAGGGCCGGAGTCTCCTGCAAACTTTTGATTCGGAATCTGGCCGGATGCTGAGGAGAGGCCGCCTATGGAAAGGAGCAATGCTGCGGCGAAGAGGAATATTCGCGTTACGGAGAGAGACTGTTTGATAGACATAGGGGAATGATGGTCTTCCTTTCTAGTCAGATGAGACGTGAAGTTGTTTACCGGCTTGCAGTGTACTGCCAGACCCTGACCACATTATCATCGCCCCCAGTCAGAAGCGTTTGTCCGTCAGGTGAAAATGCTACAGACCATTGAGAAGCTTGAATCTCGCCTTGACCTGCCCAGAGAAGCTTGGGAGTTTGAGCCGTCACATCCCATAATCGCATTGTAGTGTCAATGCTGGCGCTAATCAGAGTTTTGTTATCCGGTGAAAAGGCGATTGAAGTTATGAGACTACTGTGCGGCTCAGTCGGCGCTAGCTCTGTCCCTTTCTTCGTCTGTGGCTGATATAACCATATTTTAATTGTAGTGTC
>DATHJK010000311.1:0-11995 GCA_035316225.1 Pyrinomonadaceae bacterium | reverse complement strand
ACGCGACCAACACGAACGCGAACACGACCGGCAGCGCGGGCGCAACCATTAACGCGCGCGAGCCTGACAGCTACACTGCGACGCTGGTGGTCTCCGCCGTCACAGAGGGAGGCGAGCGCGTAGTGGGCGTGCCGGAATTGTCTGCGAAGGTCGCTCGCAACGGCTCGGACCGCCGCGTTGAGTTCAAACTGCCGAATAATGAGACGCTCATCTACATTGACCACGCAGACCAGCATTACGTGATAGCGCAGAACCGCAAGCAGTACGCGGAACTGACGCCTGAAGCAACAGGCTTTCAGCTTCAAAAGCTTATAACTCCGGGGCAGATTGCCGACATGATTAAACGTCAGAAAGGATTCCAGTACGTTGGCGATGAGCAGTATCAGGGTCACACGGCAGAGAAATATCACTTCACAGGCGCGACGCAGACAGGCACGCAGGCCGGGACAGTCACGTCCGAAATCAACATCTTCATAGATAAAGCCACGGGGCTGCCGCTTCATGCGGAGCTTTTCTCAGAGGCAACAGGTAACGTGGAAGGCGTGCATGGCGCAAGACTCGTTGCCGAGATGCGTGACATTCAGACGACCGCAGACCCTTCGCTGTTTCAGGTTCCGCCGCAAGGGTATACGAAGGTCGAGCCTCAAGCTGTGCGCCAGCAGATTGATGCCCTGACGGGTACAGCCGCCGCTATCATCAAAGCGCTACTGACCAATCTGGGACAGCCGGGCACTACGACAACGACTACTACGGTCACAACCACAACCGCGTCGCCGCAACCTTCCGCGTCGGCGTCGAACGCCAACCACTAACCGGGGAGATTTGCACGGATGAAATATCTCATCACGCTTGTCTGCGGGCTGCTTGTAGGAGTTCTAGCAACGCTCTTCTTTCTGGGAGGCGGGCGCGCCCACGCATCGCCGGGCGTGCCCGTGAAACCGCCCGACCCCGGCGGAGATCCGCCCGGCACGGCCATCGTTTCACTCGACGATAAATTCTTCGACGCTGTTCTCGGCGCGATCTTCCGCGATCTGAATGCGCCATCGTTCCCGCTACAGATTGGCGCGAACACCGCACAACCGTCTAACGGCTTCGCAGATTTTCGCCCGGCTGCCTTTCAAGGAGGAGGCTGCGCGAATCAAGTTGTCTTATTGCCTGAAGGCAGCAATGTAAGAACGGGCGTTCGCTTCAATCAGGGAAAGATAGTTGCGCCGCTCGCTTTTTCGGGCAGTTATAACGTACCGCTCTTAGGCTGCACGCAGTTCAAGGGCTGGGCGCAGGCCCGTATGGATTTGTCTTTCGATCAGGCGCATCAGACCGTTTACGGTCGAATTAATGTCGAGTCTGTAAATCTTGAAGGAATCTTGCCCATCGTCAGTGGTTTCATCACGCCACTGGTGCAGGGCACGCTCAACGAGCGCGTCAACCCGATTGAAGTCCTGCGCGCGCAGCAGCTAAAACTCGCAGTTCCAGTCAAGGCAAGCAACGGCACACTACAGGCGCAGGTCAAAGATGTTCGAGCCGAAGTCACTGACACCGCGCTCAGGCTTCACATCACTTACGACTTCAACGCAGTACGGCAATGAAGAGCAGGGATGAGGGATGAAATAGGTTGAGCTAATTGCATGTTGCCGCATTCTTATTCATCCCTCATCCCTCCGCCCTCATCCTTTACTTGAATCTCAGCTTCGCCGCTTCCTCTTCCGGCGAATCGTCCTGCGGGGCGACGCCTACGCCGTGATCGAAGGAGAGGCTGCCGCCGAGCCAGCCTGAGATGCTAATCAGGATGACGCCGACGAACGATAGCAGGAACGGAATCTTCATGCTGTAGTTAATCAACCCCTCACCGTAGCGCGTGCGCAAGTAGAGGCTGACTGCGAAGATTATCAGCGCTATGACGTTCAGGCGCGCATGCCAGTTGGCAATCCTTTTAACTTCATCGCTCTTGAGAGCCAACCAGTCAATTATGCCCGGCACTGCGGCGGCTAATCCGCCCAGTATGCCAGCCGCGAGCATAAATTTCGAGATCAGCAGAAGGCTGCCGTTGTGGTTGAAATAATAGAGCAGGTCTGTGAAGAACGAAGTCGTCCACAGAGCAAGGGGGAAAGGAATGAGCATCGGATGTACTGGGTGTCCGGCGATACTTGCTTTGCTTGCCATACAAATTTTCCTCTCAGATGGTCAGAAGGCTCGCAGCCGTTCGATTCACCGCCAGAGGCACACGCATGCTCCTGACGAATTCTCGCCCGGCATGTTTTTGCGAAAAATCTTTTTCGCAAATTCTCTGCCTCTTCTGCTCCACGCGTCAAGCTTTATTTCACCTGACCACTTATAGCCTTTGAGAGAAAAGTTAAAGGGTTCAAACAGCTTTGCCTATAAATTCAAAAAGGCTACATCATGATGTGCTGCTGCGCGGCGTGAATTCACCATATTGTATTAGCGACCGAATTTATAGGCAAAGCTCGCCTAACCTCTAAATTGTCAATCTATTGTTCAGATGACCGCTTATCGCTTTTGAAAAGCCAGGTGCGGCGCGTTAAAGCTAAATGTTTGTTATGCTTAGATTTTCTTTCTAATCTATAAAAGCCACCAAATCTGTTAGCTCAACGTTGCCACCGCGTTGAATTGAGCGAGCGCAGTCATAAAGATCAATGTTTATCGTCTTATCAGTGACTTCGCTCAAACTGCGTGATGCTTTGTTCTCAAAAGTGATAAGCGGTCAGGGTAATGGGTCAGTTTCGGGAGCATTGTTTCTAAACCCACACTTCAGCTTGTGTGGTATTGAAAGCAGTGGTCTAAATCTTGTATCTCGAAAACGGCTCTGCTCCCATTACTGACCCATTACCGGTCAGGAGAGAAAATTATTGACTTGTTAGATGGTTTAGAGTAGAGTGCTTTCGCCCTCGCGACGCTCACTTGATAAGCAAGTCTCTGATTTCTCAAGCGGTTCTTGCTTATTTCTGATGGCAACCGTTCTCTAGAGGGACGTAAGACCTCAACAACTACATCTTGTCCCCGGCGCAAAGCCGTTAACCCCCAAGGAGAAAAGATGAATAAAAAAACCGCCCTCGCCAGCTTAGGTTTGATGCTTGTGCTATCAGCAGTCTTTGCGGTTCAGCGCACTGAAGCATCTTGTGCTCGAATTCAAGCTCAATGCTCTTACACTGTACAAGGCTATGCTTGCCTCAGTTCACCCTGCGATAACTGTGGTAACTGTTGTTATTTTGAATGGGGCACTTGTATTAGCTATCCTGACTATGGGGCATACTCCCAAATCTGCGGCGGCCTGTGCGACACGGGCGGCGGTGGGGAAGTCTAAACTGGCTCAAACACTCACAGTATAAGGAGCGTGAAAATGAGAAAAATCTACCCGTTAATTACGGCAGCTTGTCTCTTCGTCAGCCTCGGCTTGATTGTTGCCATGTCAAGAACTAAAACGCCGCTTTCGAGGGCATACACCCTTCACTACCACGCTAGTGAGATTGACAGCGCGGGCAACGTGGTGACCTATTATGACGAGACGCGCTACGTTTCGACTAGCGGCAATTGGCGAGATGTAAAAACCTTTCCTAACGGAGAGCAAAAACCAGACCTCGTCGGCGACTATAGACGGCAGAGCGTATTAGCTGTAAAGAGAAATGGACTCGTCCAAGTGTCGGAATATCACGGCAGGCCAAACATGACTAGAGAGAGCATAACAGCTCTGGATATCTACAAGGGCACAGCCTACCTTCTAGGATATGAAACGCTAATCGTGAGCAATAACGGGATGACACGCTATCTCGCGCCCGATTTAGATTTCGCAGAATTGAAGGTTGAGATAACTCGCCCCAACAACTCACGATTTGTGCTTGAGCCGGTTTCAATCGAAATGGGGGAGCCGAGCGCGCACGATTTAAGCTACCCTGAAAACTTGCCTGTAGTGACGCGATAGGTTGTACAGGCAAAGCAATCAAGCAGGAATAGATTTAATAGAGCAGTTCAATAGCACACGGCTCGCCGTCAGCCGCCCGGCGTTTTTCGACTGCGAGCCGTGTGGCGTAGCTGTGAATTGTCCACGTCCTGCGGAGATCAAAACTTACTGCGGAAAGGGAAACAGGTACGGCTAGTTGTAAGCCTTTCATTTTGGGATTTATGTTTAGGGTGGCTTGCTGCAATTCAGGGCTTTTCATGTCGCTGCCAGCTAAGGGAGTAATTACTGATGACCTCATAACTCTGCCTTGAATCTATAGGCAGACCATCTAATTTATAGGCAAGTGATATTTTATAGGCGAAGCTGAATAGACTTGAGAGATTATACTATGCCTACAGAACAAGAGCTTACGGAACAGGAGAAAGAACATATCCGTCTCGAAGAATCATACCGTCGTGAAGTAAGAAGACAGCTCGAAGGTAGATCGAAGAAATCGAAGAGACAGAGTATCTGGGCATTTCTAAACAGC
Source organism: Pyrinomonadaceae bacterium (assembly GCA_035316225.1). Lineage (GTDB taxonomy): Bacteria > Acidobacteriota > Blastocatellia > Pyrinomonadales > Pyrinomonadaceae > 3-1-20CM-3-53-8. Next base: position 7,553 of record DATHJK010000311.1, on the reverse strand, counting down.
GCATTCTTCATTGCATTCTTCATTTGGCTCCTCTCATCTGTAGTAGTAAATCAAATTTCATCACGTCATACGCGTAATGAACAAAGAATTGCTTCGGAAAATGAAAATCGCTTTAAGCGGAAAAAGATTGATGACGAAATCAGCAGTCGCCTTTCTTATGTTCATACCATAACCTATAAAAAAGGGGTGGTACAGTTTGATCCACTAACCGAAGCACTAACGGTCTTAGAAAAACCTGCGGAAAGCAGATCCCCGCTCACTGTTATCCCCGAGTATTCAAATAGGAATATACAGTCACTTCTATCGGAACTTCTCGAACTAATCCCTGATGATGAAAAAAAGAGAATTCAGAATGCTTATGATTTATCGCGGACTTTCGCTAGAGCATATACTGTGATAAAGCTTAATCCCCAAGATGTGGTGGCCCAAAAAATTCAGCAGGGGGAGGTTTTAGATAGGTGCAGTTTTTATGCATTGATGGTTAAAAATTTCAATTTGGATAGATGGGGAAAGCCTTTTGGACCTGAACCCTCAGATTGTTTCTAACAATTCAATGGGAAGTTCTAAGCAGTTTGTGTAAGTAAGTTTTGGTTGATTCCACCCATCGGAATTCTTCTGTCGAAAAGTATTGCGAATTGGCTCATCGCTCCTCAAAAGTGATAAGCGGTCAGATTGTTCAGCTATACGTGAAGAGAAAGAGAACCGCTCGCCTTCTAAACGAAGAGCGAGCGGTTCTCTTTCTAGCTTCTGAACTTTTTGATTCAGAATTTATTTGAAGACAATGCCCACGCTGAAGCTGAAGTCGTTGCGTGTGCGGTTGTCGTTGATGCCGATGCCATTGTTGTTGCTGCGCTCGAAGACCGGGTTGTAGTCAGCCCCCAGACGCACAGCCGTGTGCGTAGTCATGTCAAAGTCAACGCCGCCGCCCAGTTTCAGACCCAAGTCGGTTTCGTTATCGTTGAACCTATCGCCCAACACGTCTGCACTCACCCTCACGTGGTTCGCGCCTACGAGCGCATGCACGAACGGAGTGACCTTTGTATTGTCGTGAGCGAAGCGCACGTGCGGCCCCGCCATGAAGTTGTAATCGGAGATGTGTGTCCTGACATCGGTCGCAGGTGTCACGGCATCCGAGAAAACGAAGGTCTTGCGCTTGTAGTGGCCGTCAACGTTGCCCTCTATGCCGAAGCTACGGTTGAAGTAGCCGGTCACGGACGCATCGAAACCTAATCCGGTTTCGCGGTCGCCAACATTCTGAAGGCCGCTGTTGCTTAATCCTGTGTCAATGCTGTTAACAGAGAATCCGCCGAAAACTTCCGTTCTGGCTCTGTCCTGAGCAAAGCTCACGGATGCAAAGCAGGCAATGAAAATTGCCAGAAGAATTACTTTTCTCATTTTGAAATTGGTATACCCTTTCTTGTTCTTTCTTTGGAATCACCCCGTTGGTTCGGAGTGAACTGCAATAGATGAGTTTCATTAGCGGCAGGTTGTAGCTAAAGTTTCGTCGAAACAATTTTGTTAGAACGGCCAACAGCGCTAAACGCTACACGACAAGGAACATTTTTACGCGAGAATAGCCGGAGACATCCAGGCAGTTGTTTTGAATAAGCCCCGTAGGGGCTAAATGTTTATAGCTGAAAATAGAGGCGGAGTTAGCGCTGCGGTCAGGAGCGCAATGTAGAACATTCTGCTCCGTCAGGAGCAGTATTGGCTAAATCCACTGTAAGCTATAAACATTTAGCCCCTACGGGGCTTTACTGTTACGAATTTTCAAACGGCTTCTAAGCTTCTTCACGTTCAGTGTCTGACGTTTTTTCTCTACTGACTGCGTGAGGATTTGTAGAGCGTTCGCCGCGTTTTCTTCTTTTACGTTTGAAGGGGCGCGCTTCTCCAGCGTGATCCACTGAACGAATCGGTTGCAGGTCGTCCGCGTCACCTTCAGGGTCAATCAGATTCGTCTCTATGGTTTCAGGCGTCACCACTTCGCCGCTCGCAATAGCCGCCGCTTCATCGAAATCATCCCCAGCCACTCTGGACATCTTCGTCTCTTCACTTTCCTCTGCGCCTTCGGCCAACGCGCGCTGTCGTGCGAAGTGCTCAAAAATCTCTTCTGCGGTCTTTTGTCCGACGAAGGGCGTGAGTTCTGCGACGGAAGCCAGAGCCACGCGATTGATAGAGCCGAAGTTTCTGAGCAGACGATTCTTGCGCTTCTCGCCCACGCCCGGAATCGCCGTCAATTCGGAAGTGAAGTCGCGCAGTTCTCGCCGTTTGCGATGATAGGCAACAGCCGTGCGATGCGTCTCGTCGCGTATCATCTGAAGCAGGCGCAGCACGGGCGAATGAGAATCAAGAAAGACTGGCTCGTGCTCTCTGCCTTTGATTAACAGGTGAGAGACTTCATTGTGTCTACCGGGAGGTTTCACAACTCCGATCATCGGCACAGCTTCCAGATCAAGCTCGCGCATTGCGGAGGCCGCAGCGCTCAACTGCCCTTTGCCTCCATCAATCATCACCAGATCGGGCAGCGGCTTCCCTTCGTCAAGCACTCTTCGATAACGACGAAATACAGCCTCGCGCATCGAAGCTGGATCATTCGAGCCTTCGACCGTCTTGATTTTGAATCGCCTGTACTCCGCTCGATTCATCTTGCCGTTCTCGCACACGACCATTCCGGCAACATTCTCTGAGCCGGAGATGTTCGACACGTCGAACGATTCTATGCGCGCGGGGAAACGCGGCAACTCCAGAACCTCCTGAAGCTCTTCAAGCACGCGCTCCATGTCCGGCTTCAAGACCCGGAATCTCTGCTCGAAAGCAATCTTAGCGTTCTTCTCCACCAGATCAATCAGGTCGCGCTTCTCGCCGCGCTGCGGGTCAAGTATGCGAACGCGACGACTGCGCCTTTCGGTCAATGCTCTTTCAAGAACTTCGCGGTCTTCAAAATCCACAGGCACGTGAATCTCGCGCGGCACGTAATCGGTCGAATAGTATTGGCCCAACACTTCGCCGAAGAATGCGGACGGGTCGAACTCGTCTTCCGGCAAATCCTCCCAGAAGAATTCTCGTCTCCCGACTATTTTGCCTTCGCGCATCGTGAAGAGTTGAAGCGCAAGGCGCTGGCCTTCGCGGTAGTAACCGAAGATGTCAACGTCGCGGTCTGCTGTCGTAGCCATCTTCTGCTGCTCCGAGAGCATAACGACCGTTTTCCGCAAATCCCTGTATTTGGCCGCCAATTCGTACTTCATCTCTTCCGACGCCGCTATCATTCTTGTTTCCAGATCGTCAACAAGCTCGCTGTTTTTCCCCTCCAGAAACATACGCACGTCGCGCACAGCCTCTTGATATTCCGCAGGCGCACACAACTCTTTCACGCACGGGCCAAGACATCGCTTGATGTGATATTCGAGACAGGGGCGAGGCAGTCGCCCGTCTATTTCAATGTCGCACGAGCGCAGTTGGAATTTTCTGTGAACCAGATCAATCGTGCGCCGCGCTATGCTCGCGGGAAGGTACGGGCCGAAGTAGAGCGCGCCGTCGCGCTGAATTTTTCGAGTTATCATCAAGCGCGGGAACGGCTCGTTTACCGTCAATTTAAGATGGGGATATTGCTTGTCGTCTTTCAAGAGCACGTTGTAGCGCGGCTTGTGCTGCTTTATCAGATTCGATTCGAGGACTAATGCTTCGACCTCTGTGTCGGTGACTATGAATTCCAGATCCGAGATGCGGCGCACAAGCTCGCGCGTCTTGCGATCATGCCCGCGCCCCGATTGAAAGTATGAGCGCACGCGATTGCGCAGGTTCTTAGCCTTGCCCACGTAAATTATCTTTCCCGAATCGTCCTTGTGCAGATAGACTCCGGGCGATGTGGGAAGATTTTTGAGCTTTTCGTCTAAAACAGCCGTCATTTCTCTTCGCTTCTTGTAAAATGGGTTCTGATAGATGATAGCCTATAGCACCTGAAAACCGTGAGGACCGGGCGCGCGTGCTTTTCCCCTTTCAACTTTTAGACGAAAAAGAGTTCGACGCCGTTGGCTTCGGACTGAACGCGCTTGACCATCTTGTGGTCGTGCCCGAATACCCTGAGTTCGACACGAAGATAAGACTCGTGGAGCACGTTCGCGCGGCGGGCGGGCAGACTGCTTCGGCAATGGTCGCGCTCAAGCGCCTGGGGATGAAGACGGCTTACGCGGGGCGCTTCGGCGGGGACGCGGAAGGGATATACGGGTTAGAAACTTTGCGCGCTGAAAGTGTGAACACGGGTTTCGCGCAAACGATTGAAGGGGCGCGCAACCAGATAGCTTTCATCATCATTGACGAGCGAACGGGCGAGCGCACTATCATCTGGGATAGAGATGAAAGGTTAGCTTATAAGGCGGAAGATGCTCCGGTTGAACTGGCTTCGCGCGCTCCGGTGCTGCATATGGACGCGCACGACTCGCTCGCATGCGCACGCATGGCTCGCGCAGCGCGCGACGCTGGCGCGCTCGTCTCCGTTGACGTTGACAACATCTACGAAGGGTTGCCGGAACTGCTCCCCCTCATAGACATTCTTATCTCTTCAAAAGAGTTCCCCAATCGTCTGACCGGAATTAGCGACGGGCGCGCGGCGCTTCAGGAAATCAAAGTGCGCTACGGTTGCGCGATTGTGGGCATGACGCTGGGCGCAAGCGGCGCAACTCTTTTATGTGATGGCGTGTTTCTGGAATCGCCCGCCTACGTTGTTCCCGGCTGCTGTCGAGATACAACCGGCGCTGGTGATGCATTTCATGGAGGATTCCTCTACGGGTTATTACATGGCGAGACGGTTGAAACCAGCTTGAAGCTTGCCAATGCTACAGCGGCGCTGAAGTGTCGCGGACTTGGAGCGCGTGGCTCATTACCGACGCTGAAGGAATTGGAAGAGTTTATGAGAAGCGCAACGCCGCTCATATAATTGTCGGACAAGCAAGAATTCTGAATGCGTGCGTTCAGATTAAAGTTTTGGGCAACTGTATTTGACATCCTATACCTGCCCGACTTTTCGTTTCAGTAAATTCATTGTTCATAGAACGAGCGAGTGATATAAGGATTGCCGTTCTTCTTTAGAGTAATTTTCAGTTGGATGAATGAGAAGGAAGATTCACCACCGAAGACACAGAGCACACGGAGGATGCACAGAGACATTCAACTCTCTGTGTAATCTCTGTGAACTCTGTGCCTTCGGTGGTGAGATGTCTTTCCATCCTCTTGCTTTAATCCGTTCCCAATCAAAAACTATGCGCAAAAGAATAGCTGTATTCATCATCCTGCTTGTCCTCGCGCTCCTAACCTTCAACGCAACCGGCACGGGCGCGCAAAGTCGTAAGCGCGTGAGCCTGCTCATCCTGCACGGCAAGATTTTTACGGGCGACGCGCGCGGCACCGTTGCTCAGGCCGTCGCCGTCAACAATGATCGCATCATAGCGGTCGGCAGCGATGCAGAGATTATGTCGCATTATCGCTCTGCAAGAGTGATTGATCTGAACGGAAAATTTATGACCGCCGGGTTCAACGACGCGCATCTTCATTTTATGAACGGCGGTTTTTCACTGATGCGCGTTGACCTGAACGGCTCGCGCACGCTCGATGAAGCGTTGCAGCGCATTGCTGCGAAAGCGCGTGAGTTGCCTGCGGGCGCGTGGATTCTTGGGCGCGGATGGGATCACACGTTATGGGGAGGACGTTGGCCCACTCGCCAGGACCTTGACCGAGTAGCTCCCAACAACCCAGTCTTCGTGCAGAGAGTTGACGGGCACGTCAGTTGGGTCAATTCCTTAGCGCTTCAGAAAGCCGGAATCACGCGCGAGACTCAACAGCCTGCGGGCGGCGAGATCATGCGCGACTCGACGGGCGAGCCAGCAGGGATTTTGAAGGAGACAGCAGCCGCGCTTGTGGGTCGCGTCGTGCCTGAGCCTACGCAGGCAGAGAAGATGCAGGCCATCGAGCGTGCGCTAATGGAAGCGCGTCGCTACGGGATTACTTCGATTCAGGACAATTCCGGCTACACTACCACGCAGCTTTACCGCCAACTGAATTTGCAGGGGAAACTTACGGTGCGCGTATCGGAGTGGCAGAACTTTGAAGACTCAGTTGATGAGTTGAAGCGACAGCGTGAAGAGTTCAATTCAATCGTCAACAAAACTTTTGGCGGCGTAGACCCACTGATGCTAAAGCTTGGCGTGGTCAAAGGCTACGTTGACGGCACATTGGGTTCGCGCACGGCAGCGATGCTCGCGCCTTACGCAGACGACCCCGCCAACAGCGGCATCCCGCGTCACACGCCCGAAGACTTAACGCGCATGATTGTCGAAAGAGCGCAGGCGGGATTTCAAATTGCCCTCCATTGCATAGGCGACCGCGCAAACCGCATGGCACTGGATGGCTTTGAAGCAGCACGTTTTCATTTGCTTGAGTTGCGTGCGGGTGCATCAATTCCGCATCAAGCCAGAACACCAACTCCGACCCCTTCAGTGGCAACCACAAGCTCACCTCAAACAAATGCTTCTAACTTATACTTGCGCCATCGTATAGAACATGCGCAGGTTGTCGCGCCCGCAGACTTCCCGCGCTTTCGTGATCTTGGCGTAATCGCTTCCATGCAGCCATCGCACGCCATCTCTGATAAGCGGTGGGCGCAGGCTCGTCTGGGCGAAGCTCGTGCAGAGGGCGCTTATGCGTGGCACACTATGATGTCTCTGGGCGTGCATGTGCCGTTCGGGACGGACTGGCCCGTAGAGCCTATCAATCCTTATCTTGGTCTCTACGCGGCTGTGACGCGCCAGAGCACGGACGGGCAACCTGCGGGCGGGTGGTTTCCGCAGCAGCGAATTTCAATCGAGGATGCCATTCGCAACTATACGGCGGAATCCGCCTACGCTTCTTTCGATGAAAACTTGAAAGGGCAGATAAAGCCCGGCATGCTTGCAGACTTCACAGTCCACTCGCAAGACCTTCTGACAATCAGGCCGGAGGATATTTTCAAGACGGAAACTATGATAACCATCCTCGGCGGCAGGGTCGTCTATCAGCGTGTAGAGTGAGTGGCGAATTACAGTTGGATGTATGGAACGCTGCATTCACCACCGAAGACACCGAAGAACACAAAGATTACACAGAGAGTTGAATGTCTCTGTGCTTCCTCCGTGTACTCTGTGTCTTCGGCGGTGGGATTTACTTCCCATACACTCAACCTCAACTTAAACCACTCCTGCTCAGTAAAATTTATAGTTCTAACAATTCAGGAACTGTTATACTGCTCTGAAATAACCCCTGAAACAGTAGAAGTGGTTTTATAGTCCCCCGTTGCCGGAACATTTCCAGGTGGACTATGAGATTATCATCCCGACTCGTCTCGCTCATTCTTATAACTTTCATCTTCATTTCGTTCTCTTCCTGCAAGCGGCATAAGACGCAGACGCTGGAAGCCGTTGACCAGATTGATCGCCGTACTAACGTGCCGATGGTTCAGCCAGTGGCGCGCGACGTGGCTGAGATAAAACAGGGCGGCACGCTCACAGTCATTGCGCCCTACAACT
>DATHJK010000310.1:0-4265 GCA_035316225.1 Pyrinomonadaceae bacterium | reverse complement strand
CGTAACATTCTGTATGAGCACAGCCCCGCCCATAGTGCTCACCTTGCCGTTCACTTCCGAATCACGAACCGTAACGCCTCCGCCCATAGTGGTGAAATGAAGCTCGCCTCTCAAATTCGAGAAGTTCAGTTCGCCCCCCATAGTCTTGCCTTCTATGTTGCCTTCAACGCCCGTTATCTTCACAGAGCCGCCCATAGAATCAATCTCTATATCGGTCTTTCTGGGAACTTTTACGGTGAACTTGAGGTCGGAAGAGAAGTTGTGGCGGTTCTGGTCGTAATGCGAATAGACTCTCAAGCCTGAAGGGTCGCTGTTGAGATCAACCTGCGCTTCCAGACCGTCGCGCCCGCCTCTGTAAGCATTGACAGTCATCATGTCTGTGTCCTCGCCGGTGATGACAATCGAGCCGCCCGTGCGTAAATCCATAATGAGTTTCTTGCCGCTGCCCGTATTGAACTCTCCGGTCACGTTCCGCTCGTTCTGAACATCGCCCGCAGCCGACGATTTTAGGGGTGAAAGGAATCCCAGACACATGAACAGCGCCATAACCGTAGCAACTAATATTCTTTTCATCTCAACAACTCTCCTCCGAAAATAAGACTTTAATTCACCCTGATGTTAGGATCAATCCTTATATTCATGCCGGACATTCGGCCACTCTTCATCTTGATAAGCCGCAATGCCCACGCGGCGTTATGACGCACATCTGCGCTTCCATCTCGAAGCGCAGTGGTTAAGGGGGCGACCGCGCGGCTGTCGCCTCTCAACCCCAGCGCCCACGCTGCCTGAGTTCGCACGCCCGGCTCGTTGTCTCTCAAAGCATTAATTAGCGGCTCGACGGCGCGCTCGTCGCCGCGAAGCCCCAGCGACCATGCAGCTTGACTGCGAACTTTCCAGTCACCGTCGCGCAGTGCGCTAACCAGAGGCTCTACGCTTCGCTCGTCTCCGACTATGCCAAGCGACCAGACAGCGTTGTTGCGCACTTCAACTTCACTATCGCCCATCGCAACTATCAAAGGCTCCACAACTCTCCCATCTCTTTTCAGGCCGAGTCCCCACGCAGCGTTTTTCCTCACAACCGCGTCCGCATCCCTCATCGCGGAGATCAAAGGCTCAACCGTTCGCTCGTCGCTCAAGACGCCGAGCGCCCACGCAGCATTGGCGCGTGCGCGCGCGTTCTCTTCTCCCAGAACCGCTATGACAGGCTCGACCGCTTCGGGCGCACCGATTTTGACGAGAGTGATAGCCGCCTCTTCGCCGAGCGTAGTCCGTTCGTTTACATTGGCATTCCCATAACGCTCGCGGCCTCCGCAATTGATTCGCATGACCTCTGTTGCGTCTCCCAGCATCTTGATGAGAGCGGGAATCGCGGAAGCGGCTCGCCCGCGCATCTCTCCCAGAGCGCATGTGGCCTGCTCACGCTCCGTTGCGCTTTGCGAGCTTAACTTCTGTATCTCGGCTTGAACGTCCGAATCCTGAGCGGATTGGCGCACGGGCTGCGCGCCCTGCCCCTGCGCACGCACAATCTGTTTTTGTGAAATTATTTGAACTGCTCCTAAAAGAAAGAATAGTAACGCGCTCATGATAACTGGATTCTTCATAAAGCACTCCGGTAATGCGCAATCCTCTAAACAGGATAAATGAAACTCTGATTAACTGAAGAGAAGACGCGCCCCGTGTTTAAGTATGACGGGGCGCGTCCGGTTTCACCAGAAAGTTTAGGGCTGAGACGACTCGGCCCCGGCTTCGCTCCCGCCTCCGGCGAGTTGATAAGTCTCATCCTCACCGCGAAATGTGATGCTGCTCAGCACGCGGTTCTCGCCGTCCTGACGTGAGCTTATCTCCGTGCGGGCGGCCTTAGTGTCACGTTTCTGCAAGCGCGCCGTCACAGTTGCCACGCTGTCGCCGTCGGCAATAGTCAGTTCGCCGCTCTGCGCGTTGAACTTCATCTTGTACGTACCCTTCTTGAAGAGCTTGCTTCCCACCATCACGTCTTCAGGGAACGTAACGGTTTTGCTCCTCGTCTGAGCGAAAGACGCTGTGACTGCAAGCGCGCAGACGACGGCCAAAAGGACTATGCGGTTAATGACTTGTCTCATGAATTTACTCCTTATTCTAATTGGTTAACCGTTTAGATGGGCTGCTCCTATCGGCCTTTCAAAGAGGTAAACACCGCGACGAGCAGGTTTATGGCAAGAAATTTTAAGAAGTGATAAGTGATGAGTGATAAGAGAAGGAGACAGAATCCAGTAGCCAGAATGGAAAGACTCTTATCTACTGGCTACTGACTCCTGAATTCTGTATTCCGCTCCTTCTTATCACTCATCACTCATCACTCATCACTTATCACTTATCACTCTTCCCTGCTACCGTTCTTAGCGCTTCATGTTGTAGTCTGTCGGTAATTGAAAAAGCAGAGACTTCGGCGCGTGCTCAGGGCTAAAGCTGTGCGGTATGCGCCCGGTTTCATCTTCAGATTTCGGAGAAGATAGATTTTCGTGGACGCAAGAAGCGATTCGGATTCCGTAGCTTACGACAGCCCTTTCATGCGCGCGTGCCGTTGCGAGCCTGTGCCTTATACGCCCGTCTGGCTGATGCGGCAGGCAGGCAGATACATGAGCGAATACCGCGAGGTGCGCGCACAAACGGGTTTCCTTGAGTTGTGCAAGACGCCGGAGTTGGCAGCCGAAGTAACGGTCACTGCGGCTGAGCGCCTGAATGTTGACGCAGCGATAATCTTTGCCGACATACTTCTTATTGTCGAACCGCTTGGATTAAAACTGGAATTCGGACAGGGCGAAGGCCCAATCATTCACAATCCCATACGCACGGCGCGCGACGTTGACCGTCTGAACGAAGTCGAATCGGTCGAATCCCTCAATTACGTTTACGAAGCTATTAGATTGACGCGGCGCGCACTTTCCCAAAACTTGCCGCTCATAGGATTCAGCGGCGCGCCTTTCACCGTAGCCTCTTACATCACGGAAGGCGGCGGCTCGCGCAACTACCTCCATACCAAGCGGCTTATGTACACGGACGCTGGCGCGTGGCATCAGATGATGTCGAAGATTTCCCGCGCGCTCGCACGCTACCTCAACGCGCAGATTGCCGCAGGCGCTCAGGCCGTGCAGCTTTTCGATTCGTGGGTGGGATGTTTAAGCCCTGCGGATTACCGCGAGTACGTTCTGCCCCACACGCGAAAGGTTATCGAAAGCGTCACGCCCGGAACGCCCGTTATACAATTCGGCACAGGCACGGCCACGTTGCTTGAGTTGATGCGCGAGGCTGGCGGCGACGTTATAGGCGTGGACTGGCGCGTCGATCTCAGCGATGCGTGGCGGCGATTGGGCGACGTTGCAATCATGGGCAATCTTGACCCGGTAGCTCTTTTCGCAGACCGCGATTACGTCCGCACGCAGGCGCGAAAGATTCTGGATAGCGCGGGCGGCCACGACGGACACATCTTCAATCTGGGACACGGCATCCTGCCCGAAACTCCGGTTGATAACGTCATCGCTCTGGTCGAGGCAGTCCACGAGATGAGCCGAAGGTAAACAGCCACACCTGATGAATCAAACTTACGACGCACTCATCATTCTCTCTTTCGGCGGGCCTGAGGGCATGGATGATGTGATGCCTTTTCTTGAAAACGTGCTCAGCGGTCGCAACGTGCCGAAGGAAAGAATGATGGAGGTCGCTGAGCATTATTATCATTTCGGCGGCGTGAGTCCCATCAACGAGCAGAACCGCGCGCTGATGGCCGCTCTGAAAAAAGTGTTGGAAGAGCACGGGCCGCATCTGCCCATCTACCGGGGCAACCGCAACTGGCATCCGTTTTTGAAAGACACTATGAAGCAGATGATGGATGGCGGAGTTCGTCGCGCACTCGCTTTCGTCACTTCCGCATACAGTTCTTACTCAGGCTGTCGCCAGTATCTTGAAAACATTGAGCGTGCGCGGCGTGAGGTCGGAGAGGGTGCGCCGCACGTTGATAAACTGCGAGCTTTCTACAATCATCCGGGATTCATTGTGCCTAATGCTGAGAACCTGATAACAGCGCTCAACCATATTCCTGAAGAGAGACGCAATGGCGCGCGCGTGTGCTTCACAGCGCACAGCATCCCTCTTTCGTTCGCGCAGACCTCTTCTTACCAAACGCAACTCGAAGAGACCTGCCGACTCGTCGCGGAACACGCGGGTCACAATCGCTGGCAGCTTGTTTTTCAGAGTCGCAGCGGCCCACCGCAAGTCCCCTGGCTTGGGCC
>DATHJK010000309.1:0-2739 GCA_035316225.1 Pyrinomonadaceae bacterium | reverse complement strand
AGATTGCCAGCGGAGGCGGTCGCCGTGCTGCTGAACACTCTTTTGACGTAGAGGCGCTGTCCTCCGTTATCGAAGAAGCCTTTGACAGAGAGCGGAAAGTACCACCAGCGCCCGCCCTCTGCTGCATTGAGCGCCCATGTGTTGAAGATGTTTGGGTCAGGCTCAGGGAGAAAGCCGCCAAACTTGCGCGTAAACTCGGCAAAGCTTGTGACCAACTCAGGCTTTCCTGTCGTTGGCCCAAAGGCTGTGACTCCAACCGCACCTGTCGTGCTTGTGCTGACGCCTTCAATCGGTTTTGGGCCAGCATCAATCTCCTCTACGTAAACACCGGGACTTAGATATTCAGGCATCGTTCTAATCCTCTCAAGAAATAGGGATAATTTTGTTTTTACCCAGGTCGTTAGGAATCTTGACCGGGATAGACCCCGTTCGTCCTGTGCGATTGTCTATAGCGTCAATGGAGAACGGGACGTTCTGTGCCTTCCAGCGCACGGGCAAACTGAACGCGCCGCGCTCGTCCGTAACGACACGCTCAATCAGGCTGACACGCACTTCGGCATCAACCACCGTTGCGCCTGCATGCATGACCACACCGCGAAAGACAGGAATGTGAGACGGGAAGGGGTAATTCGTGGCTGGAACTAGCGTCACATCCCGCGCCATTTGTGTGATGGTCTGCGGCGGGTTCTCATCATTGTAAGGAAAGACATCGAACTCTATGCCATCCGAACTTGCGCGATAGAATGGCCTGTAAAACTCCGCTTCAATCTGCACGCGATAGCTGCGCGCCAGTTGTCCAGCCACTACGGCGCGGCGCTCCAGCTTCGGGTAAGCCAGCACGCCGCTTGCTGTGGTTATCGCCTTGATTCCGGTTAATCGCCAGCCACCGCTTCCATCGCTGATGTACAACTTCGAGCGAACCCTGCCCAGAGGCGCGACTCCGGTTAACTCGTCAACGAGTCGCAACCCGACCTGGCCATAGAGATTTGCGCGCGACCCGCCAAGTACGCGCCAACGCCGCTGCTCTGTGATTATGGTCGTCATGGGGTCGCCTCCGGCGTAGCAAAATCCAGACTGCGACCTTTGACCGAAGGAATGACTCTGCGAGTCACCGGGACAAGGTTAACGACGCGCACTTCGTAGACCACAGACAGCCTGTAGGGCTTCTGCACAGAATGCCAGACGCGCGTGCGCTCTTCTAAAGTTAATAGCTGTAGAGTGATTTTTAGCGCCTGGTCTGTCCCCGCCAATCCGCCCTGAAGCTGCGTGCCGCTGATGATGGCTCCGTCATAAAGCACCTGCATCGCGCGACCCAGAATGAGATGGTCTGTAAAGCGATTACCGCTCCACGGCGTCATCATGTAGCGTAGCAGGAGTGCCATTGGCGGTTTCTGCAAAGTCAGGTCTGGCGGAGCAGTCCCTTGAACGCGCGGGCGGTTGCGCGCGCTGGGGTCTTCAACCGCTTCATAAAGGAAGATAGTCAAGCGCGCGGGCGTCGTCGAAATGCTGCCCTGTAGATCATGCACCTGAGCGACCGATGGTGGATTAAGCGTGCTCAAGGCAGTGGTAAGCACCTTCTCAAGTGTTGTGGACACATCTGCGATGACGCCGAAGTCAAGCACACTGATCCTCTGGTTAAATAGTCATATCAACCATAGAGATGATGGACGGCATCGTGCCGAGATACCGCTCGTGATATGGTTCGGATACGACTTCAAGCAACACTCATACCGATGACGCGCCCGGATGAATTCTTCAATTAATTCAATGGTTTCAGGCCGAAGCTTTATTCACGCCAGAGAGCATGGTGGAGATTTTCTTCCACCATAAAATTGTGAAGACGGGATTTCAGAAGGGCTGTAGGATTAGAGCAGCAGGGAATTAACCTTATCTTGCAGACTCACTTAATTCATCAGGAACATCTTAAAGCAGACGAAATGAAGACGGTGGATAATTATGTCCCGGTCTGGGAGATTTCAGAGAATTGAAAGGCATGGGTCAGGTGTAGCTTGCAGCACTCCTCTAAGGATAGCGAGGCCGTTTTCAAGTTGCCCACGACTGCGCGGCGGCCCCAGACACACGCGCACGGCGTGAGGCGCTTCTTCGCGCCCTGGGACGAATGCCTCGGACGGCGTGACGATGACGCCCTGGCGTCTGAGTTGCGCTGTGAATTCGTTGCTGCGCCACGGCTCCGGCAGGTGTAGCCAGAGGTGAAAGCTTAGGGGATGCGCGTCGAACTCAAACCCTACTAACGCGCGGCTTGCAATCTCCTGTCGCGCCGTCGCCTCCATGCGCTTCTGCTCCACCAACCTATTAGCCGTACCATCCTTAATCCACTCTGCGGCTATCTCGGCCATCAACGGCACGGCCATCCAGACAGTAGCGCGCAGGGATGTTGCCAGCGGCTCTACCATACGTTCAGGAGCGACCAGATAACCAACGCGCAGTCCGCCCGCGATGCTCTTCGATGTGCTCAGAATGTAGTAGCAATTTTCCGGTGCGAACGAAGAGAGCGGTGTGGGTGGACTGGGAAGCATAAAGCTATGCACGTCGTCTTCGACGATTGCCACGTCATGAGCGGCGGCGATTGCTGCGATCTCACGACGACGCGCTTCCGGCATCACTATCCCCAGAGGATTTTGAATTGTTGGTATTGTGTAGAGCACCTTTGCCACATCACGACGACAGGCTTCGTCGAAAGCATCAGGCACGATGCCATGCTTATCAACCGGCAGCCCG
>DATHJK010000308.1:0-8401 GCA_035316225.1 Pyrinomonadaceae bacterium | reverse complement strand
CGGCGTAGCAGGCGAAAAGCCTATCTTTGATGATCTTAAAAAGTTCGGGTGCGAGGCCGTCGCAGCGCCTTCGTGCGCAAGCGATGCCATAAGCTTCTTCCCGTCGTCTCACGAGAAGGTCGTCGTCATTGACGACACCTGGACGCTAGTGCAGAGCGGAAACTACTCGAAGAATAGCATTCCTCTCAACGAGAAGGATGGCGGCGACCCTGCCAACTTCGTGACGGGCAACCGCGACATGGGCGTTGCCATTCGCTCGAAACCCCTGGCGAAGTTTTTCACGAAAATCTTGCGCAGCGATATGAAACTGGAAACCAATGCAGAAGGCGTAGAAGCTCTGCACCGTGCAATCAGAAGAAAGAGAGCGCCAGACCTTGTTGAGGCGGTGCCGGAAGCATTGCCCCCAAAACTTTTCCCCAGCAAGAAATTCAATCCGACCAGTCCCATCAAGGTCGTGCCCGTGCTTACGCCTGACAACTACATGGACGTTGTTCCAGACTTCATCAAAAAAGCCAAAAAGTCCATACTCATCGAACAGCAGTACATTCGCGGCTCGCACACGCGCGTTATCACGCTGCTCAACGCGATACGCTTCGCTATGGATCAGAACCCGAACCTGGACGTGCGAATCATTCTCGGAAAAATCTTCAGCCAGAGCGACCTACAAAAAGAGAAAGCTAATCTCGACAACATCAAAAAGGTTTTCAAGCTTTCACTGGGGACGAACATACGCTTCATTGATATCAAGCGGTTCGTACACTGCCACAACAAGCTGGTCATTGTGGATAATCAGGCCGCGCTAGTCAGTTCGCAGAACTGGTCTGAAACAGGCGTCGGCACAAACCGCGAGGCAGGTCTTGTAATCTACTACCCGGATGTTGCTCGCTACTTCTCGAACATCTTCGAGAGCGATTGGAGCACAGCCCTCAAGACCTTCCCGAAAATCGGGGGCGGAAGCGTCGGGCCTGAATCGCTCGCCAGAGGCAATTTTATGGAAGTCAGCGCCGCAGATTATCAGGAAGTGTAGAGAAGAGATGATACGTGAAGAGCAAATTCGCTTATTATATTGAACTCATATCATCTTACTTCACACTACGTCATAGCGCTTCAATTTCCGGTAGAGCGTTGAGAGATCAATGCCGAGAATGTTGGCGGCGCGCGTCTTGTCTTGATTGACGCCAGCCAGCGTCTCGAAGATGTAGCGGCGCTCAATCTCTTCTAGCGTGGGGCGAAGGCCGTCCGGGTCGCGCGTCTCGAAATGGCCTGCGGCTGAATCGCGCACGCGCGGCGGGAGGCTTTCCGTGTCAATGCAATCGCCGCTCAAGGTGAAAGCGCGCTCGATTGCGTTTTGAAGCTCGCGCACGTTGCCGGGCCAGTTGTAGTTGATGAGAGCCGACATGGCCTGCTGCTCGATGGCTTTCTCTTCGCGCCCCTGCTCGCGCGCCGTTCGCGCTATGAAGTGCCTGACGAGAAGCGGGATGTCTTCTCGTCTTTCTCTGAGCGGCGGCAGGTGAATCTCTATGACGTTCAGGCGGTAGAACAAGTCCTCGCGGAAACGGCCTTCCGCAACCTCTTTCTCCAAATCTCTGTTGGTGGCGCAGATGATGCGAGCGTCGAACTGTACGGGAGCGCTGGAACCTACGGGGGTTACTTCGTGCTCCTGAACTGCGCGTAAGAGACGCACCTGCATCGCCTGAGAAATCTCGCCCACTTCGTCCAGAAAAACAGTGCCGCCTTGAGCCGCGCGAAACAGGCCGGGCTTGTTCGCTACAGCGCCCGTGAACGCGCCCTTCACGTGGCCGAATAGCTCGCTTTCAAGAAGCGTTTCGGGCAGAGCGCCGCAGTTGATGGCTACGAACGAATGATCAGAGCGGGGACTGTTATGATGAATCGCGCGCGCGACCAACTCTTTGCCAGTGCCGGATTCGCCTTCGATGAGAATGTTGGTGTTCGTGGCAGCGACTTTTTCAACGAGACGAAATACTGCTTGCAGGGATTCGCTCGTGCCTATGATTTCAGAAAAACTGTAGCGACGGTCAAGCTCGCGGCGCAACGCGCGGTTCTCGCGGAAAAGCTCGCGCTGGCGTATTGCGTTCTTGACCGATTGCAGCAGGTCTTCGTTGACGAAAGGTTTCGTCACGTAATCGTAAGCGCCAGAGCGCAGCGCCGCGACAGCAGAGTCAACGGACGAGTAAGCGGTCATCACGATGACGAGCGCTTCGCCGTCAATATCTTTTATATTATCCAGCAGCGCGAGTCCGTCCATGCCGCTCATGCGTATATCCGTGAGCGTCACGGCAACATCTTCAGCCGCGAACTTTTCAAGCGCTTCTTCCGCGTTAGCAACGGACAGCACCCTGTAGCCTGTCTCTTCCAGCAAGCGCGTCAATATCGCTCGCATCAAATCTTCGTCTTCAGCGATTAGTATAAGTGGTGATGTCTTCATGGTCAGATAATGTAGTTGAAGGAAGCTCCGGGAATCATTAGAAGCTATCCCTAAACTATCAATCTTGCCCTGATTTTATGGGCATTTCGCGGTTTAGGGACGACCTTTAGAGCTTTCTTCATAAGCTGCTTACATCTACGCAGGCAGAGTAACGCGCACGCATGCGCCTGTTCCGTCATTTGCGCCTATCTCTATGTGTCCGCCGTGCGCCGTTATGATGCCGTAGCAAACGGCCAATCCCAAACCTGTTCCTGTTCCGGTAGGTTTGGTTGTAAAAAACGGGTCGAAGATTTTCGGGAGAATTTCGGGCCGGATGCCTGAGCCGGTGTCACAAAATTCGACTTCAACTATTTTATCTTCGGGATGATAAAAAGTCCTGACGAGAAGATGGCCTCCGCCGGGCATGGCGTCGCGCGCGTTCAGCAGTATGTTTAGGAAGACCTGTTGAATCTGATCCGCGTCCGCAAGAACTTGCGGCAGATTATCGCTTGCTTGAACTTGAACGCTCAATTGCTGAAAAGCTTTGTCGAAGCCCGCAAGGTGCAGCGTGGCTTCGAGCGTGCGGTTGATGTCGAGCGGAGCGCGCGTCTGCGGGCGCGTGCTTGCGAAGTTCATCATGTCGCGCAAGACCTGTGTGATGCGCGCTATCTGAGTCTGAATCAATCGCAGCATCTCGCGCGTGTCTGCGTCCAGGTTCTCGCGCGCCTGAATCATCTGTATGAGCGACGAGATGGATGCGAGCGGATTGTTGACTTCATGCGCTACGCCCGCTGCAAGCGTCCCGGCGGCAGCCAGCTTTTCCGTGCGAATCAGATGCTCGTTCAACTCGCGCAGCCGCTCTATGTCAGCGGCCATCTTCCGGCTCATCTCGTTGAATACGGATGCCAGCAGTCCCACTTCGTCGTTGCTTCGCAAATCCACCTGAGCGCCGTATGAGCCGCCCGCTACGGTGACAGCCGCCTCGGTCAATCGTCGAACCGGGCGCGAGATTGTGCGTATGACCAGCGCCACGAGAATCAGGTTGGGCACGAGCGCCGTGACTACGCTGAAGACCAGATAACGCCGCCACGCTTCCATCATCTCGCCCGAAATAGTCCAGCCGCCAAAGCTCCACCAGACAATTGGAATTTGCAGAAAGGCGAAGCTCAAGATAGCCACAGCCGCAATCGAGAGCGCGACTTTGTAAGCTATTGGAAAGAGGCGAAACTGATCGAGCGCGGATTGTAGAGAGAAGAGCTTGAAGTTCGAGATTGCGTAAGCGTAGACGAGCACGCCCGGAACGACGAATATCGAGCCGAATTTCAGGTAGGAATAGACGCCCGCCATCGGCAGCACCACGTTCGCAATCGTGTTGAGCACAACCGTAATAATCAGTCCCCACAGAACCGCGCCTAGCTGCTTGCTCCATAAATGCCCGCGATAGCGACGGTATTTCTGAAAGAGCAGAAGAAGCGCGTAAACCAGAATCGCGTAGATGTAGAGACCGAAGGCGTAGGCGAGCATGGTTAGCTCTATCTCGAAGTGGCCGCCGCCGAAACCCACACGTCTCCACATCAACCCGGCGAGTATTGCCGGGGCAAAGACAGCGCCCGGCGCTAATATGATCGCCGCGTGCTTTAACGGGAGCGGCCTGTTTTCGGGAAAGACCCACGCGAAGACAAGAGTTGAATATTGGAGCAGTAGCGATATGAGAAAGCTTGCGCTCGCCCACCATGCGACCGAGTATTCGGGAACTTCAAAACCCCACAGCGCAATGTCCTTCACAGTCCACAGCGCAAGACATGCCACGAAAGCTACGAAAGTTTGATGAATCGGGCTGCGTGGCGCTGCAACGAAAACATAGAAGCCTAGCAGCACCAGAAGAAAGAGCGTGATTAGCAGCAGGGCTAGAAGCATTTGTGAAAGAAGAGGTCAGAGGTCAGAGGCTAGTGGTTAGTGAAAGTGTTTTAAATCTTAAATTTTAGTTTCAAATTTCGGCAGCGGTTACTGACCTCTGACCTCTAGCCTCTGACCTCTAACCTCTATTTACCATCCCAGAATGAACATGGCAATCGTCATCGTGACGGCGAAGGCTAGCGGCCAGAAGTGGCGCGCGTCAATCATACCACCACGCGCCAGAAGACGATGAAGAGAAGTGAAAAGAGGAAACGCCATCATTCCAACCGGCATGGCGCAGGCCGCTCCAACAACTGCGCCGAAGCCAAAGAAAGCCACTCCTCCCATCGCGCCTGTTGCCGCTCCCCAGCCAAGCCCAGTCAATATTGAATAGAGCAGCATCCTTGTCCATGAACTTCGTTCCTGCTCGTCAACGTGATCGCTGAAGAGCGCGCCCATGCGGTGGCCGAAGATTGCGCAGGCTGCGTTCATCGCAACGCAGATAAGAAACATGAGAGGCGTATAGGCGAAACGACCTGAAAGGCCGTAGCCGAAAAGTTTCAGGAAGAGAGCTGCGGGCGCAAGTATGCCTAGCAGAAGGCCGAGGAGAGCGAACGCCCGCCGGGTCGGAATAGGAATCCTCATCAAGCGCATCTCTTCTTCTTCGCGTGCGGTGCGAAACATACGCCGCCGCTCAGCTTCGCGCGAGTTCACGGCTATCAGCCAGCTTAACCTTTCATTCACGCCCTGGTCTGCGATGGGCCAGTGAAGGCCAAATGGTGTGCGTGTGTCTTGCATGATTCATCCACCTCCGAACTCTGTTCACAAGAACCGGCAACTTCTCTTTCCAGCCGACGCAGCCGCGCACATTCCGCTTCGATAAGGCGCGACGCTCCGCCGACACCCCTTTCATCTTCCGCCAGCGAGAAGAGGTCTAAAGCATGGCCGTAGAGTTTTAGAGACATTACACTCAAATCCCGCTGAGAAGTTTCGTCGCTCTCAGGAAGATGCTCGCGCATATCGCGCGCGGCAATCTCTCGCAACTCCACCAGCGCGTGCAGAAGCTCCGTGCGTGCGCGCGCCCTGTGCTCGACGATTCGCTCGTGGTTGCGCCTGTGCAGGCAGCCTACGGCTATCTTCAAATCCGCGCCCTTGCGACCCGCTACTCTATAAAATTCCATCTCATGCTCGTACGGCTCCGACGTGGCGGAATCTTCAGCCGAAAGTGTAAGACAAATGTATTTCTCTACTGCGTCACGGGCAACAATCACAGAACGCGCGAGATTTTCCGAATTGCGCTCGCCGCCTGCCGA
Source organism: Pyrinomonadaceae bacterium (assembly GCA_035316225.1). Classification (GTDB taxonomy): domain Bacteria; phylum Acidobacteriota; class Blastocatellia; order Pyrinomonadales; family Pyrinomonadaceae; genus 3-1-20CM-3-53-8. The sequence goes on along the minus strand of DATHJK010000308.1, from coordinate 2,767 downwards.
TTCGCACATATTGTGGAGCGCGGCGGTCAACCTTTCTCCAGCCGCCTCGACCTTATTATCAGAATTCCCGTCGCTATACTTGCGGGCCTTTATCGTTTCTCCTCTTTTGAGGAAGAACGAAATGGCCGTTAAAGGCCAGAGCAGGAACGCAACGGTTGAGTGCGCCAGAGCGGTGAGAAGATTCGCGCGGCCATGCGCGCTTATAATCCTGTGAGCGACGAAGGGTGACCCGGCGGCAAGATATATGACTGTAAGCTCTATCAACTTCATATCGCTTTCGCTTATGGGCAACGAACATGCCAGCCATGCATCTCATCAACATTCCAAAGCAGGCGTATGGAGCTTTCTATTGGAAGCAAAAAGCTTAGCGAGCGAAAAATAGTCTTACCTGTGCGCGAGCAGCAACTGCCTGTCGTTGGCAAAGCGCACCGTAGACCAAATTAATTTTGCAAACTGCCAAAGCGATGAAAGAAGGGATGAGAAATGAGGGATGAGGGATGAGGGATGAAGGATGAAAAGGGTTGAATGAATTGCGTGTTGACGCAATCATTCATTCTTATTCATCCCTCCGCCCTCCGCCCTCATCCCTTCCCTCATCCCTTCCATCCTCCCTGCTTTTCATCACCATTCGAAATCTGTACGTGAAGAAGCTTGAATGTACGCAATGAAGCCATAGCGAAAGCCGTAGCGTTCGGCTCGGGCCGTGTAACGCTTTCGTCATGCGCCGCACGAAATCGTGGCTGATAGTGCTAAAGCATTGGCTTGAAGATTGACGAGAAAATTCCCGGAAATATAGAGAAAATAGGATGCAAGTCGTGATTTTCTTCAGCCAAACGAATCCGTTCTTACGTCTAACTGCGTAGCTGGAATGTAAGGAACTGCGTTACTAATACGACTAACAGGGTGTGGCCCGGCATTTGCTGAATAAGCGGCGCGAGCCAAAGGTTAAGAAAACGTAAAGATGGAACTTTGGCTTGGGAAATTCGTTTGAAAGGTTGATCCCGCAATCATTTCAGGAAAGACTAAAAGTTATGGTAAAGAAGACTGCAATCAAAATCATCAAGCGCGAAGAGCGAATTCGCCAGGAGAAGGCTGGCGAACGCACAAAGTCGGCAAAAGAATCACCGCAGAAGGGCGCGCGCGAAATGGTGACGACCGTCACCAACTGGGTCAGCGAGTTTCAGCAGAAGCGCCGAGAGGAGACTCAGCAGGCCATTAAGACGCTATTCTCGGACAATACGCGACCGAGCGAAGCCTGAAATTCTTGACTGTTGGTGCTAACCGGCTGCGCTTGCCAGCTTACGCCTAATCAAATTCAGATAAAATTCATAGAGGGGCAAGATGGATTTCTTGCCCCTCTCGGTGTAAAGAGCGATGCCTCGTTTACCTGATGAGGCTGCGTTGACAAGCCCGTCTTCAATTGATCTTCATCACAACCTGAAATAAATATGGCGCGAGAGCGTTGACACCCGCTGGCGACGCGCCGTAGCATCTTGCTACCTTGCAACGAAAAATTTGTAGGGGGTGGGAGATGTGAAAAAGAGCAGCACGAAATCTGCGAAGAGATCGAACGAGCGTCCGGTTTTTAACTCGATTCGCAAACCGCTTGCGCCTCCCGGTCATCCACTGGCTCAAGCAAAGCCGGAGGAGCGCGCTCACCCTTCCGGTCGGACAGCTAAACACAAGGGGCGACTGAAACCTGCGGATGACGAGTAGGCTCGGTAAGTGTAAGGCCGCTCCAAATTCATGACCGTGATGGTCGGTCAATAAAGCAATCAATGCCTGAAGTGTCTGAAAACTTCCTCGCTAAAGCGCGAGCACTGCTCGCAGAAGAGTACCTGCCGAAGATAGAGCGCTGCATGGAGCGCCTTACGGACGACGATGTGTGGTGGCGCGCGGGCGAGGCGTCAAATAGCGTGGGTAACCTCTTGCTGCACATGGCAGGAAACGCGCGGCAGTGGATAGTGAGCGGCGTAGGCCGCGCGCCGGACGAGCGCGACCGGCAGAGCGAGTTTGACGAGCGGCGCGCAATCTCTAAAACAGAACTGCTCGCGCGTCTGAAAAACACGCTCGATGAAGTAGACAGAACTCTTGCCGGTCTGAATTCTTCGGCGCTTCTGGAAACTCGTTCCATTCAGGGCTACGATGTCACAGTTCTTGAAGCAGTCTTTCACGTCGTAGAGCATTTCTCAATGCACACGGGGCAGATCATCCTGCTCACCAAGATGCTCAAGAGCGGCGACATGCGTTTCTACGATTTTTCGAGCGACGCTCCAAAAGAGAATTGGAAAAAGAGTCTGGAGTCTGAAGTCTGAAGTCAGAGGCCAAGAACAGTCTTTAGCTTTCCACTCCAGACTTTAGACTCCGGACTTGAAATTCCTCTTTTCAAATCTCGCCGGATTATGCTTAATATAGTCGTGTCCTTCAAACAATATGTGGCTTGGGCGGGATGGCCGCGACAGTTTTTCTGTATAGAAGTACGCGCTTTTATCGTCCCGCGACATTTTAAAAATTGAGATCGCCTGAGGAGGTTGAAACTTTAATGACGTATGTTGTTTGCGAACCGTGTGTGAATTGCCGCTACACGGACTGTGCGCTGGTCTGCCCCGTCGAGGCTTTTCATCTGGACGACGATATGCTCGTCATACACCCGGAGACCTGCATTGATTGTGATGCCTGCGTGCCCGAATGTCCCGTCGAGGCAATCTTCCCGGAGGATAAAGTGCCGGAAGAGTGGGCGCACTTCACCTCTATGAACGCTGAGAAG
>DATHJK010000307.1:0-9850 GCA_035316225.1 Pyrinomonadaceae bacterium | reverse complement strand
TTTTCGCAGAGCACAAGGACATCGCCGCAGTTATCATAGAGCCGGTCGTAGGCAACATGGGCTGTGTCCCCCCGCGCGAAAACTTTCTAAGCGAGGTGCGCGAGATTACAAGGAAGAACAGCGCGCTTCTCATCTTCGACGAAGTGATGACGGGCTTTCGTCTCGCGCGCGGCGGCGCGCAAGCGCTTTATAATGTAACGCCAGACATAACCACGCTCGGCAAGATAATCGGCGGCGGCCTCCCCGTCGGCGCATACGGCGCTAGCCGCGACATCATGCAACACATCGCGCCAGCCGGGCCTATCTATCAGGCCGGAACTCTTTCAGGAAACCCTCTGGCAATGACCGCAGGACTCGTCACGCTCAGGCGACTGCGCGACGCTTCAATCTACGAAAGATTAGAGCGCGCAGGGCAACGACTCTGTGACGGCTTGAGCAAGGCTGCGCGCGCGGTTGGCATCGAGACCGTCACCAATCGCGTCGGCTCAATGTGGACAACATTCTTCACTACGGAAGCAGTCACAGACTGGACTACGGCATCAAAATCCGACCGCAATCTCTACGCACGATTCTTCCACCAGATGCTTGAGCAGGGCATCTACCTCGCGCCTTCGCAATTCGAGGCCGGATTCATCAGCACAGCCCACACAGACGAGATGCTCTATAAAACAATCGAGGCCGCGCATACCGCTCTGAGCCAACTCAAGCAAGCCGAGGCATAGTAGCGGCGGTAAGCATTCCTTTCATCGTTGACTTGCTCCCATCATGTTGAAGACGACTGGCGTACGGCAGTCCAATTCAGTCATTATGCCGATTACTTGAATAACCACGAGAGGGAGAATCGAAATGAATAACCTGAAAAGCTACGTGCTTGCCGCAGTGGGAATCCTTTGTCTGGTTGCTTCTTTCACTCTCAATGCTGTGAGAGCGAACAGTGAAGCTCCGACGGTTGCTTCTTCTACAGCCCATTTCAATCCGGGCAGAACCTATCTGCTGAATCCCGCAAATGGCGGCAGTCAAATCAAATGTAAAGTTACCGTAGTTGATGGCGCATGGCTCGCATGTGACGGATTAAATGAATGGGTGAATACAAACGCAATAATGTCTGCGAGTGATTCGCGTTAGAGTCATTCAAAGTTTGCTGAGCATCAAATATGTCCGACGCCAATCGTAAGCGTGAATGGATCAACGCTGTGCGATGGGAAGCAGTTCTGTCCAACGCAGCGCATATCCCTCTGCCTGCAATCCTGATGACTCTTGTTCTGCTGTTTGTATGTTTCTACGATCTGAATAGAGTTGAGTTGATCGATCTGGTGGACGAGGGACTGCACGCCAATGCCGCGCGACAGATGGTTGATTCGGGCGATTGGATTACGCCTCGCTTTGGCTCAATACTTTTTCTGGACAAGCCGCCGCTGACTTTCTGGTGTCAGGCCGTCTTCATACGCATACTGGGCGCGACGACTCTGGCCGCCAGATTACCATCGGCCATCGCAGCATGTTCCACCGCGCTCTCGCTCTACTTCTGGGCAAAGAGTAGAGGTATCGTGCGCGTTGGCTGGCTAGCAGCGATGCTGTATGTACTGTGCCCTCTGGTCGCGCTGGGGCTGGCGCGCGTGGCTATGATGGACAGCCTGTTGACGCTGTGGTTCACGCTCTCGGTCATAGGATGGATAGAAGGTTACGGCGGCAATCGAAAGGGCTACCTGTTGATGGCTGCGGCGATGGGGCTGGCGGTCATGACGAAGGGCGTAATCGGACTGCTGTTACCGTGCGCTTCGGTTTCAATCTGGCTAATCATTCGACGCGATTGGGCTGCGTTGCGTCTGGTGCCGTGGGTTGCTGTGCTCGCTATTTTTATGCTGCTCGTGCTGCCCTGGCACATTGCGGCGTGGCGAGCAGACGGCAACCTGTTTCTGCGTGAATACTTCATGCATCACCACGTACAGCGTTTTCTGGGAGAAGACTTCGGACACAATCAGCCCGTCTGGTACTACGTCCCCAACCTCGCTTCAGCAATGCTTCCGTGGAGCGTGTTCGTTCCCGTCGCATGGTGGCGCAGCCTGCGCCTCTGGCGAAGCGAAAGACATTCTCTTGATTGTGCGTTTGCTATGTGGGGATTGTGGGCGGCAATCGTCGTTCTATTCTTCTCGCTAAGCGCATCGAAGCTTCCCAATTACGTGCTGCCTGCGTTGCCCGCATTGGTATTGCTAGTTGCATGGCGCTTGGATTCAGTGTGGAAGATGAGACGCGGCCTCTACGCTTTAGAATCTTCTATACTTGGCATATCGGGTAGCCTGCTCGGCATTCTTTTCCTGACCACAGGGTTGTTCGGCTGGCAATGGCGCACCCCTCCTGCATCTGCGCCGTGGCTGGCAAGAAAGCTTGGAGCGATTTTCAACTGGAAAGCGCAGTCTGAAAGCATTGACCTGCTCTGGCACAAGCTGATGCCCGTGACAGTTCTCGCGCCCTACTGGATAGCGCTTGGCGCTCTGCTCCTGCTCGGCTCAATCATAATTCTAGCGTTCTGGAGAAACACATTCAAAACTTTCATCTCCGCCCTGTTAATGAGCCTGTCTCTGATCGTGCTACTCGTGCATTTCATAATGCCTGTGTGGAGCGATTACAACGCTGCGCCCTTAAATGGTCTGAGCCGGAGCACGCTACCCGCATTACAGAATGGTGAGACTCTGGTTCTATACGCTCTGCATCGCCCAAGCCTGCGCTACATCCTCGGGCACAACCAACAACTCATCGAGACATTTTCGCCGGACATCTTGCAGAGCGTTTTGAGCAGCGCCGGACATGGACACATACTGACGCGGAGAGATACGACACTGCCGCCCCTGCCCGGCGCTCTTCAACAGGAAGCTGAAGCGGGACAATGGGTGCTCTGGCGATATGACAGCAATGCCAGATGAAGAGAGGGGTCAGTATCGTCGCTGAAAGAGCAAGGCGAAATCAGAAAAGCGGCAACGATGAAAGACGAGCTATTCATGCTGAGTAGCTGCTCTTTCTGCTCTCCGTCTTCATCCTTCCGTCTTGCTGTTTAGCGGCAGGTCAACGGTGAAGGTCGTTCCCTTCTGAGGCTCGCTCTCTACGCTGATAGCGCCGCCGTGTTGCTCGACTATCTGTTTGACGATTGCGAGGCCAAGTCCTGTGCCGCGCTTCTTGGTTGAGAAGAACGGCTCGAAGATTCGCGCGCGTGTGGCTTCATCCATGCCCGTTCCAGAGTCCGTGACCTGTATGCGAGCGTGGCGGCCTCGCGTGTGAATGCCATGCGTGCCGTTGCCGCTCTCGCCCGGTGCCAGTTCGGTTGAGATAGAGACGTGCGAGCCTTCCGGGCTTGCGTCAATAGCATTGGCTACCAGATTGACCAACACCTGTTCTAACTGGTCTGCGTCCCACTCGCCCTGTATCTTCTCACGCGAATAATTTTTCTCAATCGTCGTGTCCCTCTCGCGCAACTTGTCGTAGATAAGCTCAAGGCTCGCGTCAACGATCTGGCCGAGGTCCGCCTCCTCAAGCTCAAGGGGCTTGCGTCTTGAAAACTGCGTCACGTCAACCACAAGCTTGTTCAAGTGATTGATGCCGCGCTCCACCAGATCAATCGTGTTCAGCGCTTCTTTGTCCGTTGTCGTGTCGCGCAGCATAGAGACGCCCAGGCGTATGCTGCCCAGTGGATTTTTTATCTCGTGCGCGACCTGCGCCGAAGCCTGACCGACGGCGGCTAAAGCTTCCGTTCTTCTCAAGTCCTCTTCTGCCTTTGCCGCTTCGGTCACGTCAACCAGCGTGATTATCTGTCCAGGCTCGTTGTCAATCGTGAGCGGAGATGAATAGAGATCGAAGCTGCGCTCGCTGCACTGCGGATCATTTACGCCGCAGACCCAGCGACCACGATACGTCGCTTCCGTCACGCGAGAAGCCGTTGCGACTTCGAGCATCTTCATAGCATCACTCGACGCAAACTTTCCATGTACGGAATCGCTAATCTTCGCGTTCGGGAATATCTTGAAGAACGGTTGATTCGCGCTTCGTATGCGGTCGTGCACGTCAATCGCCACGACCGCGCTCACCATTCCTTCCAGCATCTGCGCGCTGAAAGCCCGCTCGCGCCTGGCCTCTTCCACGCTCTCGCGCATCTGTCGGAAGCGGCGCTGCACTTCCCATATAGTCCCTGCGGCTACCGCCAGACCCATCAGCAGTGCAATCAGCATCCACAGCCTGATAGTTCTCTCCGCGCCGTTCTGTATCTCGGTTCGCCGCCGCCCGATTGCCTCCTGCTCGCTCTTCATCTCCGACTGCAAGGCGTTGAGACGCGAATCCACGCTCTGGAATTTCTCAAACCCTTCGAGCGAATAGCGTGTAGAGTCTTCCGTCACGCGCGCATACTCTTCCGCGTCGCGTTTAAGGTCGCGCCACTTCTGCTGGCGCGCAAGTTCCGCGTTGTCCAGCCAGGGCAACAGTTTCTTAAACTCTTCGCGCGCATTACCAAGACGAACTTCAAAAGGCGGCATCAACTCGCGGCGCGCTCGCGCGGTCTCGCGTACACGAGCCTCGTTATCAAGGCGCGTGAGCGCCATGCGAAATTCCATCAAGCGCGTGCTCTTCTCCGCATGCCCCTGCTCAAGATAGAGAATCTGGCGGCTTGCATCTTCGAGTTTGTTCCTGCTCAGATAGCCCAGAAGGAAGATGACGACGAGAAGCAGCGCGAACCCTACGACCAGAGGCGTGAGCGCAGGCGCGAGTCCCTTCTTTACCAGACTCAACCTACGCTTACGTTCCCCGCCATCCTGCTTCTCAAGCGCTTCATCCGGCGGCACAACGCGACGGTACACCACTTCGCCATCCTCGTCCTGCGCCTCTTTTTTGTTTCTCTCTTCAAGCATGATTAAGTGATGAGTGATAAGTGATAAGTGATAAGAAAGAATCTGTCTTCTCTTATCACTTATCACTCATCACTTATCACTATCCTTTCGTGTCCATCCAGTTATCGGCCACGCCGACTTCGGCTGTGAGCGGGACATCAAGCTCTACAGCCGTCTCCATCTCGCGCTTGACGAGGAGCGCAACGCTCGCGGCTTCGTCGTCTGTAGCTTCAACAAGAAGCTCGTCGTGAACCTGCATGACTATCTTCGCGTTCGGGTGCTCGCGCCTGATTGCGTCTTCAACCTTCAGCATGGCGATCTTCATAATGTCGCTCGCCGAGCCTTGAATTGGCATATTGATGGCTTCGCGCTCGGCGCGGTTGCGTATGTTGCCGTTGCGGTCGTTGATGCCGGGAATGGGGCGAATGCGACCGTAGATAGAACGGACGTAGCCGTGCTCGCGCGCTTTTTCCGGCACTTCATGCATGAATGCACGCACGCCCTTGTACGTCGCATAGTAATCGTCAATCACCTTCTTCGCCTCTTTGCGCGTGATGCCGACGCGCTGCGACAAACCGAACGGCTCAATCGCATAGGCTATGGCGAAGTTCACAATCTTGGCGAAGCGTCTGGCCTCTTTCAATTCCTCTTTCGTCTTCGCGCCGAAGACCAGCCGTGCAGTGCGCTCATGTATGTCCTCGCCCTTCTGAAAAGCGTCCAGCATTTCAGGGTCGTGCGTGACGTGCGCCAGAAGTCTAAGCTCTAACTGCGAGTAGTCGGCAGAGATCAGCTTACAACCTTTTTCGGGAATGAATGCGCGGCGTATGCGTTGGCCCAACTCCGTGCGAATCGGAATATTTTGCAGGTTCGGCTCGGATGAACTCAGTCGTCCCGTCGTGGTTACAGTCTGGTTTAGATGACCGTGTATGCGTCCGTCTTCCGCTATCTGACCGGGGAGCGCGTCCGTGTAGACCGTTTTCAGCTTATCAAGCTCGCGGTATTCTATGATGAGTCGGGGCAGCTCATAGGTTTGGGCCAACTCCTCCAATACCGCCTTGCTCGTAGAGACGCGCCCCGTAGAAGTCTTCCGGCCAGAGCTGATGTTGAGTTCTTCCAGAACGTCGCCAACCTGTTTCGGCGAATTGATTTTGAATTCGCGCCCGGCGACTTCGTAAATCTTCTTCGTCAGCTTGTCTAACTCTTTGCCCAGATATTTCGAGAGGTCTGAGAGAGCTTTCGTGTCAACCTTCAATCCTGCGCGCTCCATGCGATAAAGCAGCGGGGCGAGCGGAATCTCAAGCTCCGTGTAGATCATCTCAAGCCCCTGCTCAAGTATGCGCCCCCTGAGCACGCTTGCGGTCTGCGTCGTCAGGTCTGCGGCCTCAGCCGCACGCCAGTGCTCTTGCTGCCAACCATCCGGCAACTCGCTCGCGCTCTCGACGCCCACAGCCTCGCGCGCAAGGTCTGCAAGCTCATACTTGCTTCGCACAGGGTCTAAGAGATAAGCGGCCAGAAGAGTGTCGTCTATGATTCCTTCAAGCTCAATGCCAAGCGGCTCAAGCAACGCGACTGCGCGTTTGAGATCGTGAACGCTCTTTTCAAGAAGACCGTTCGACAATACATCGCGCAACGGGCCGATAGCGTTTTCAGCGCCGTCTTCAAAATTTTCAAGATCAACATAAGCCGCAGACCCGGCGGCTATGGAGAGTGCCACGCCGGATGCGCGCGAGCCGTCGTGAGCGCCGCCCTGTTGGCCTGCGCCCACAGGCGTAGTGTCTGCGACTGCGAATCCTATGTGCTCGGCATCCCATAGACCGCGAACCAGATTTTCAAGGTCGGCTCGCTTGCGTATCATCCTGTATCGTCGCTGCTGCTGCTCGGCTTTCATATCGGCGCTCGCCGCGTCGGAAAATTCGCGCGTCAGCGCCTGAAATTCAAGCTCACGAAAAAGTTTGTATGCTTCGGCGCGATCTGGCGATTTGCATTGTAGACGCTCAAGATCAAGCTCTATGTTTACATCCGTCCTGATAGTCGCAAGCTCTCTGGACTGTCGTATCAACTCCACGTTATCGCGCAGAGATTCCCTGTAAGTTTTGTGCTTGACCTCCTCCCAGTGCGTCATGGCGTTTTCAATCGAGCCGTACTGCCGAATCAATTGCACAGCCCCCTTAGCGCCAATGCCCGGCGCGCCCGGAATGTTGTCAACCGCATCGCCCATCAACCCGAGAAGATCAACTATCTGCGCGGGCGGCACGCCGAACTTGTTCTCGACCCACGCTTCGTCGCACCACTCCACTGGCGGCACAGGCTCTTTGCGCTTCACGTTCTGCGAGTTCTGCCGCATGCATATGATGAAGGGGTCGCGCACAAGCTGGCACATGTCCTTGTCGTTCGAGACGATGACGGCCTGAAGACCGCGCGCGGCTGCCTGAACTGCCAGCGCGCCTATAACGTCGTCGGCCTCAAAGCCGGGCGCGTTCAGTATAGGAACGTTAAAGACCTCGCAGACTCGTATGATGTAAGGAATCTGTGAGACAAGCTCGTCCGGCATCTCTGCGCGATGCGCTTTGTAGCCGCTGAAGGTTTCGTGCCTGAACGTAGGCTCGCCCGATTCAAAAACGGCTGCGATGTAATGCGGCTTCTCTTCAGAGAGCAGCTTTCTGAGCATGCTCGTAAAGACGAAGACGGCCTGAGTAACCTGTCCCTTCGTATTGGTCAAAGGCTCTGCACGCACGCCCATCGGCGCGAAGAACGCGCGAAAGATGTGCGACATGGAATCTATCAGGTACAGCCGCTCCGTCGGCGCTGCCTGCGTCGTCTGTTTCCCCGTTGTCATTGTATGTTCGATGATAGAAGAAAAGCCGTGAATCGTAAATCGTAAATCGTGGATTGAGTAAAAGCCGCAAATATCGAATCATTGAACTTGAAGCACCTCGCCGGTTTTTCTCTCTATTAACGATTCACGATTTACGATTCACGGCTTTTCTGTGGCGTGCGCGCCGCACACTTCAGTCTCCCGCGTAGCTTTGGTGCGACATCGGGTTAGCGTTTCTGCCTGTGGGCGCTTGATTGATTCGCGGCACGTTCATTGCTGGGTATATGATTGTTCTTCACAAAGGTGCGGCTTCTTTACTCAGGATCAGCACCGAACAGTAGAAGGGTTCGAGCAAAGGTTTTGATTAAACAGACAACTATCGGAAACACGGTCGAGACAAGCGGCGTGGGGTTGCACTCGGCTGTTCAAGTGGAAGTACGCCTCGTGCCTGCTCCACCTGACACGGGCTACGTCTTTCGCCGCACAGACCTCGGCGGATTCGAGATTCCCGCGACAGTAGAATCGGTTACCCATTGCAGCTACGCTACGACGCTTATGCGCACGGGGGTGATGCTCTCGACGGTAGAGCATCTGTTGTCGGCGCTGCGCGGCGCTGCCGTTGACAACGTTTTCATAGAAGTTGACAACCTTGAGATTCCAATCGTTGACGGCTCGGCTGAAGTCTTCTGGGAGATGATAGAACGCGCTGAGGTTGTCGAACAGCCTCTTGCGCGCAAGGCCTTGCGCGTGCGCGAGCGCGTGCGCGTAGAAGAAGGAGACCGCAGGATTCAGATTGAGCCTGCGGACGGTTTTGAGATTGACTGCATGATTGATTTCAAGCACCCGATGATAGGCGTGCAGCGCTACTTCTTCGAGATGACGAACGGAGCGTTCGGGCGCGAGATAGCTTCGGCACGCACGTTCGGATTCACACAGGAGATAGAAGCGCTCAGGCGCGCCAATCTGATTCGCGGAGGCTCATTGGACAACGCCATAGTGCTCACGCCGGACGGTATGCTCAACAAAACGGGGCTGCGGTTCAAGGACGAATTCGTGCGCCACAAGATTCTGGACATAATTGGCGACCTTGCGCTTTTGGGCATGCCCGTAGTCGGGCGCGTCACAGCCGAACGCAGCGGCCACCTGCTGCACGCCTCACTCATGACGAAGCTACTCAGAAACGACAGGGCGTGGGAGATTATTGATATGCCTGTCAAAGCTATACAGTCCGAGTTTCTTCTCGTTAAATAGATATGGACTGCGCGCATTTGCGAGTATATAATCCGCGCGTATCCTGACCGCTGTTTTATATGGTTCGCTCAACAGATAGTCTTAGCACCATACGATCCTTATTGCAATCGCTTCAGAAGCTATTCCACAAGAGGCTTCTCACAATGAGCTATTTACTTTAACAACTAAATTATCAAGTAAGTTAAAAGGAGAATACCAGGCCCATGCGTTCAATCATTGTCTGCACTGCCTTGCTACTTTTCATCTCGTTGCTTCCCGTTACTTATAGTCAGCAATCAACGGACGAGCGCTTTCGTTTTGCTCAGGCCGTGGTGCAACAACTAAGTGATGAGATTGCTGAGCAGGAAAACAGAGAAAGACTAGAACTCGCCCAGCTTGATGCCGCAGTACAGGCGGCACGGCAGAGAGCGCAGCGGAACGCGCAAACAAGGAGAGAGCAGCGAAACCGCGATATGGCTAGAGCCAGAATATTAAGCAGCGGGGGTGATCCCACAGTTAGTTCCAGGAGTGTAATGGAAAGAGAGATTGGGGTTATGCAGCAAAGAGAGACGGTCAGGACTCAAGAGGAAGAAGATGAAAGGGCCGAGTTGCTGAGATTACAAAAATTAGAAGATGAGATGAACCGGAAAATTGATTTAAGGGAAAATGGGAAAATGAAGCTACAGGTGATTCAAGTAAAAATCAGAGCGTGGCAAGATAATCCCACTGACCAGGGATGGATGGAAATCTCTAAACAGATTACGAGTTTGTCCGCAGAGCAAGACAGAGGGGCTATGGTTAGAATAACTACCAGAAGAGAAGGAGCTTTCATAAGGTATCAAACTGAAGGCGAGCGAGAGGACAACGGGCCAGTCCATCCAGCAGCGCTTTCTACAAACAACATCAACGAACCTATGTCATACGGAAGATACTATAT
>DATHJK010000306.1:0-26832 GCA_035316225.1 Pyrinomonadaceae bacterium | reverse complement strand
GGTTGCGAGCCTGGAAGCGGCGGTCTCTCAAAAAGCCGAAGACGTTGCCGTGAAAATCGTTCGTGCCGGATTTGGTCACGACGTTCACTACGCCGCCCGCGCTGCGGCCAAACTCAGGCGCGAACGAGTTGGTCACAACCTGAAACTCCTGCACGGCCTCCTGCGAAACGGTAGAGCGCGCAGCGTTCACAGAGTTGTCTGTGTTGTCCGCGCCGTCAACCTGCACCAGGTTCGAGCGACCGCGCTGGCCGCCGAAGTTCAAGCCCGTCGTCGGCGCTGGGCCAATCGGGCGAGTGTTGTCGCGCCCGACCGTAGAAGTTGTGAGCGCGAACGAAAGATAGTTGCGTTCGTTGATGGGCAGGTTCTCTATTCGCTGCTGGTCAATGGTCGTAGCAACGGCGGTGCGCGATGTCTCAACCACGTCAGTGGTCGCACCCGATATGGTGACGGTCGCGCTGACCTGTCCCAGTTCAAGCGGCACGTCCAGCGATGCGCGCTGCCCCACCGTGACCGTGACGTTTGGCACAATGGCGCGCTTGAAGTTGGGAGCCTCAACGGCCAGTTCATAATCGCCCGGCGGCAGATTGGTTATCTGATAAAAACCATCGCCGTTGGTCGTCGTCGAGCGCTCAATGTTATTGGCAAGGTTGCGCGCCGTGACGGTTGCGCCCGCCACGACAGCGCCCTGCGGGTCGCGCACGTAGCCGCCGAGGTCTGCGGCGTTTGCCTGCGCCTGTCCGAGCGCGGCATTCGCGCACAGTGACATACACCCGCAAATCAGCAAAAAAGTGAAGATGGCTGCAAAAAGCCTGTTAAGGGGAAACGAACGCATCGTAACACTCTCCTTTAAGCTTGAAAGCAAAATGGCCGTCTGGAAATTTCTCTACACATTCGAGGGGCGCGCGCCACAAGAAGCGCACGAGCGTATAGGGTTGCGCTTTTATCCCCTCTGAGAAAACTGAAACTGCTTCACAGTTACTAAGAGACTCTATGCTCGACGCTGACGCCGCGGGAGTGGGCTTTCCTCAAGAGCAGGAATTATCGGCAAATCGCATCCGAGCATTTTCACCTACGAAACGCCCCACTTTGTACCGCAAAACACCTGGGTAAAGCAAGGGATGAGGGCGGAGGGATGAGGGATGAATAAGAATGAGTGAATGCGTTAGCATATAATTGGCTCAACCCATTTCATCCCTCATCCCTCCGCCCTCATCCCTTTTCTCGTTGCTCGTGCCAGTCGGCGGCGCGCCGCATCGCTTTTGCCGAGTGCGAAAATCACCGCTTCTGCGAGACGCGGAACGAATGCCGCGCGACGCATCAAAGCGCAGACGCGAAGCCGCGCGTCAAACTTCCGGCTATAGAGCGCGCGATAATCTTCGGCCAGCGTCTTCTGATGTTCGTCGCTGAAATTTTCAGAGAGCCAGCGCGCTATGGCCTGTGCTGCGAGTTCCCCGCTTTCAAGAGCCATCAGCATTCCGCTGCCCGTGAACGGGTCTATGAACGAAGCCGCGTCCCCGATTGCTATCAGGCCGTCGGCGGGAGCAAGAGCGCGTCTTCCGAATCCGTCAAGAGCAACCGCCAGCCACTCGGAAGATGGGCGCGCATCCTTTAGAGTCTCATGCGCCCTGAGATTCGACATCACGACTTCGCGCATCACACGCGCCGCGTCGCTCCCGCACAAACGCACATCTCGCGCATTGGCGATGAAACAGAGATTGCTCAAACCATTCTCAACCCGGCTCAAACCGCCGTATCCGCCGCGATAGAAATAGATTTCGCAACTGTCCGAAGTCCCACGCGCATTTTCAAGATGCGCTTTGAAAGCCACAAGCTTTGCGCGCGGCGCGCGTGCATGACCGTTCGAGTTCTGCGCAAGAAAACGGGAGAGAGCGTGCTGTCTGCCGGTCGCATCAACGACGACGCGCGCAGAGCATTCAAACATCTCTGCATCTCTTTTCAAGCGCACGCCGCGCACGCGCCCCTGCTCGGCCAGTAGACCCACGCCTTGCGTCTCTTCAAAAACTTCAGCGCCCGCCTCTCTCGCGCGCACGAGCAGATGATGATCCATCTCAGCGCGGCTCAACCCTAACGCCATCTTTCGAGCGCCGAACCACGCGCTTGGCACATTCACCTTACCGCCCCTGCGCGAATAGAAGACCGTCTCGGCCAGACTCTTGCCGCCCGCCGCTAACATTCGTTCTTCAACGCCGAGTCGCGCAAAGTGCTCCAGACATTCAGGCGAGATGAACTCGCCGCACAACTTCGCGCGAGGAAAATTTTTCTGCTCGGCCAGTGCGACACGCGCGCCTGCGGTCGCCAGATGAATCGCAGCGCTCGCGCCCGCAGGCCCGCCCCCCACAATCACCACATCATATTTTTCTGAAGTCGCACTCATCTAAATTTTCATCAAGCGGCAACGCTCACTTCCATTTCCTCTCTACGCTCGGTGGCGTCTCCCGCTCTACGCCCCTCTTCTTTACAGCCGCTCAACACCAATCGAAAAGGGAACCTGCGCTCCACTTGAACATCGCGCAAGAGCGCCTGTTGGGCCAATGCGTTAAGCTCTCGCGGACGAAAGCCGCGCAGGATTGAGAGAGCGCCGTCTTCGCGTATCAATCGGTTGTGAAGGAAGAGATGTCCGACCGTAGTGTAAAGAAGAAAGGCTAGGGGGTGACGATGCAAGTCTATGACGAAGATGCGGCGGCGAGCGACGCGAGCGAGTTCGCTGAGGACAGCGACGACCCCGTTATCCTTGAAATGGTGTGTGAACAAAGAGCAGATAGCGTAGTCGAACTGATTATCGTTGAAAGGAAGGCGCAGAGCATCGCCACGCACAGAGCTTATCTCAGGAAATTCCCGCGACTCTTCAAGAATCGCGCGGGCAGAGCGCGCATTCAATTCAAGGCCGACCAGATGCGCCCCTTTTCCCGTCTCATGCGCCCAACCGGCTACAACGCGCAGCAACTCGCCCGAACCCGCGCCGACATCCAGCACGGAAAAACTCTTCAGACCAGCGCGCTCAATCTCCGGCAGCAGAGTTCTCCTTAGCGCACTCGCATCGCCCAGCCACTCGTTAATCTTTCTTAGCTCTACCAGACACCCTTCATACTCCTCCGCCGTGTAATCACCTTTATCAAGGTGCTCAAGCTCGTAACTGCGATGGCGAAAACGACTAAACATAAAAAGTGATAAGTGATGAGTGATAAGTGATAAGTGAAGAGCAGTTTTTAGTTTTCAGTAGTAGAGAGAAGAGCCTTTTTGACTCCAGACTCTCTTATCACTTATCACTCATCACTTATCACCGCTTTTCTATTACCAACGCGCTGTTCTTCGAGCCGAAGCCTATGCAGTTGCAGAGCGCGACTCGAACCGTTGATTCACGCGCATGGTTGGGAACGTAATCCAGATCGCAGGCGGGGTCACGCTCGTCCAGATTTATCGTGGGCGGAATAATGTTGGTATGCATCGCGCAGAGAGCAGCGCCAAGGCCAGCAGCGCCGCTCGCTCCCTGCGGGTGGCCCACCTGAGATTTCGTGGCGGACATGGGGATGCGCGCGGCGTGGTTGTTGAATGCTAGCTTCAGGGCTTGCGTCTCTATGCGGTCGTTGAGAGCGGTGCTCGTGCCGTGCAGGTTGACGTAATCCACTTCGGAAGGATTCAGACCGGCGTCATCCATCGCCAGCATCATCGCACGCGCTGGCTCGTCGCCCGTCTCTTCCAATCGAACACGATGATAAGCGTCGCACGTCGCGCCGTAGCCTTTTATCTCCGCGTAAATCCGCGCGCCACGCTTCTTCGCACGCTCATACTCTTCCAGCACGTAAATCCATGCGCCTTCGCCAAGCACTATGCCCGAACGATCTTTTGAGAAGGGGCGCGAGGCGCGATGAGGCTCGTCGTTCCACTCGCTGGTGAGAACAGTCATCAGGTTGAACCCGGCCAGGATGCCCGGCGCAATGGGAGCGTCTACTCCGCCCGTCAGCATCATCTCCTGACGACCGAGCGCAATATGTTCCGCAGCGTAAGCGATGGCGTCCGTGGAACTGGTGCAGCCCGTAGAGACTACGTGCGAAAGCCCCCGCAGGCCGAAGGCCATAGAAAGCTCGCTCGAAAGTCCGCCATGCGTTGAAGCAGGAATCGTGTAGACGCTCGCCTTGTGACGTGGGCCAATGTACCAGTATTCGTACTGCTGTTCGGTGAAGGCTAATCCTCCGCCGCCCGTGCCCAGCACCACGCCTATCTCGCGTCGCTGCTGGAGCTTGAGGTCGCTCGTCTGAACTCCGGCATCGTTGATAGCTTCGCGCGACGCCGCCAGAGCGAGCGGGACGGTTCGAGCGACATGCTTGCGATCTTTCGGGTTAAGCTCAGATTCCCAGTCGAAGCCGCGCACTTCCGCTGCAATCTTTACGGGCGAATCTTCAACATTGAATCTCTCTATGCGACGCACGCCGCTCTCGCCACGCTGAAGCGCGCCCCAGAAATTCTCGCGCCCGATGCCTATGGGCGTAACACAGCCCATCCCTGTGATGACGACTCGGCGTGGCGTACTCAAGCGTCTCAGCATAACGGATTCTCTACGCCTTTCGGTCGGCTAACTCCGAACTTTTACACGGGAGACAGCCGCCAGCATAGCATCCGCGCCAGTCCCAAAGCCAATCAGTTGTGACACTTTTCATTGTCAGGATTTTCAAACCCGGCATCGGTATGGTGAAAGTGTGAGTATACTGGCATGAGCGTAATAAGAGTATTCCGAATGCTATTCGGCTGCGTGCAGTATAATTCAGTTGTTATTCATCTGCTTGTATCATATGAAAACTGACAGTCTAAAATTATTCGACATGATGTGGGCCGACTACGAGATAACGGCATGTAGCCCGCTGAGCCGCGCCTGGGGGGATGAGGAAATATTTCTGGATTACTGGGGCTGCTATGACCAGGTTTTTGATGAGCGCCCCCCTGGCTCGGTATCGAGTCGTGATCTTCAGCCGTGGGAAGAACGCGAGACATTTCTGCTGCTCCGGGCTGAACATGTTGACCGGATAATAAAGTCTCTACAGAATCACACCGAAGAGTTGAGCATCATGAGTAAAGAACAGATCAGCACGCTTGAGAAATGGAAATCTTTGAGCTATGCCACCCATCACTATATGGTGGCGTATATATTTAATCGTGAGGTTGAGGCAAATGCTGAACCCCATTCGGACGGGAAGAGCGAATGAACTAATTCGGCTGAAAGTCGAAACAAGTAAACTACACTTCGTCTTGCTGGGTCTGCTCGGACTTTTCTTCGTTCCAGCCAGCCTGTTGCTTGTAAAGGATGCGGTGTCGAAAGGCTTTAAGATTGCGCCTTTAGCCATTGGCTTTGTGTTATTAGTTTTATACGGAGTGATTGTCTGGCTGGTTCGCAGGGGTTACGTTATGACGGTTAAATATTTTTCAGATGAAGGTTTGGTGCGCAATGACGGGAGAAGCTTTGCATGGGCTGAATTGAGCAGGGTAGTTGACCAGATCAGATTCAACCGTGTAAGCAATATCAAAGGTATCTGGCGAACCGAAATTCAGTTCAAAAACGGTGAATCGGCATGGCTGATTCCGGTAAAGATCAATAACTTTCGTGAAGTGAACGAATTCGTCCGCAATTTGCCCTGCGAACACACGGAAGTAAGAGCTTGATTGGCAGAAGTAAGACGCTATCAAACAGCAAAATCCAGTAGATGAATTCGCCGCGAGACGCAAAGCATAACAACTCATCAACTTTGCAAATCAAGTGTAGCAACTATATTGATTGTGGATGGCTGCACGAGGCAATATAATCCGCTTCGGGAAATCACAAACGGGCAAGGGAAGGTTATATGTAATCTTTGTAAGAGGAGTTTGTATACATGAGTTTCCGTCTGGGCATGCTCTTATTCTGTTTACTGCTTTTTGTGAATACTGCTGCTGCTGCGCCCTGCGCGCAAGTGAAGTCGCAGCCGGACGCATGGGTGAAAGCAAATGTTGATGCGCTAGTACGGGCAGCACACGCGGCGTATGAAAATGACGAAGCCCTTCCTGCTTACCAGAGAGTGCTGGGTGGAATCGCACACACGCTACAACAATGCAGGCTGTCGCAGGACGAGAGCTTTTCGAGCCGCTACCAGAGATTCGTTAATTACATTGAAGCAGTTTCCCTTGAGCTACAGCCCGATCATGAACTTGGCTTTACCGTGCCCGACCGTCAGTATTTTGAAGAGACGCGCCAGTTCGTTCAGATTCCAGACTTCCTGATGACGCAGAGCTTCCTACGCTCTGTCAGCCGCGATGAGACTTTAGACGAGGCGAAATCTTTTCTCAAACTGCTTAACTCAACAAGAGGGCCTGACGATCAACTCATCTACTTCAGCTACAGGTCGCGCCACCTGGGCACTCCCGACAACGATGACAGTTTTGAAAGGCTTTTAATCATCGTTCCGGGCAATGCTGCGCAGGGCATTCCAGAGAGATGGGTTCAATTCGGGATAACGGATAGAGGAGCGCGCGTGCATATTCGCAACCTCTCCGTTGTGTCGGCTGTTACCCGTGCGGACGGAACATTCGATGTCTACTTCAAAGATTTTTACAGGACTTACCGCCGTGACGGCTCTATAAGCATCAACGGGCGGTGGGAGCTTGGATACGGGGACGACAACTGTGCGCGCTGCCACAAGAGCGGAATCCTTCCCATCTTCCCTGTAGCAGGCAGCGTAAGAGCGAGCGAGCAGCAAGCGGTCGAAGCGGCCAACCAGCGCTTCCTGCTTTACGGCTCACCCCGTTTTGAAAATTATCTGGACACAAGCAAGCTCGGCCCCGGACTCGGTTCCTTGAGATTGGCGGATCACAATCAGCGACCTGTAGCCGAAGGTTTTGGCGTAACGGTTGCGGCGCACGCTACGACGACCTGCTCTGCTTGCCACCAGCATGAGCGACTTGGCGCTCTCAACTGGCCTATGGATTCGATACTGATAAGCTCCTACGTCAAGGGCGGGCAAATGCCACGGGGCTACCAACTCACAATCTCAGAGCGCAACGAGTTGTATAAGAGACTGATTCAGGAGTATTTCGCAATTGACGAGAACAATCCGGGCATTCTGAAGTCATGGCTTCTGGGTTAAGTTTCAATAAGAATTGTTCGCACAAAGCGTCTGAAAGCTTTAGCGCCTTTTCGAGCGCCGGAAGCGACTGGTATAAGGCAAAGACGGGGAACGACTGCGAACGATATTGATTTCAAGCAGAAAAAAGGCTGATGAACAAAGGACGGCTCGAAGCATTCAGTGATGGAGTTATCGCTATTCTGATAACCATCATGGTTCTGGAACTGAGAATCCCTCACGGCACAGTCCTGGATGCTCTGCGCCCGCTGCTGCCTGTCTTCCTGACCTACCTGCTGAGCTTCGTCTTTCTGGGAATCTACTGGAACAATCATCACCACATGCTTCAGGCCACAAAGCAGATCAACGGCAAGATTCTCTGGGCGAATCTACACCTCCTGTTCTGGTTGTCGCTCATACCATTCGTCACAGGCTGGATGGGAGAAAACCATTTCGCCCCGTTACCGACCGCTGTTTATGGCGCGGTGCTGCTGATGGCAGCCGTCGCATACACGATTCTTCAGACCCTGATCGTCGCCGAGCAGGACACGAACTCTGTGCTCGCGACAGCAGTTGGTAATGACTTGAAGGGCAAGCTCTCTATGGTCTTATACCTGGTCGCAATCCCGTCGGCCTTTGTACATCAATGGATATCCGACGGGCTTTATGTAATCGTGGCGCTGATATGGCTTGTCCCTGACCGGCGAATTGAATCGAAGCTGAACGAATGAGTCAAAGATATTGCAAATGCGAATTCGGTTTGGCTGCGGGTTCCATAAGTTTGATGAAGCGGCGATAAGCTACGCCAAACAGATCGCTCAACCCGCGCCGTACGGTTAGCCTGTTTCTCATCAATGATGAGTTGAAACCCGCGATTCAACTCTCTTCGACCCGGGTTTCAGGAACTGGTTTTAAATAAAGGCGTGTCATCGAATAATTCGATTACCCGGAGATGATAATGGCAACGATATTTTCTTATATACGAATTGCGATTCTGGCATCAATGCTTATGACGGCTTTCACTTGCCCTATGGCGCGAGCCGTTCGTTCGAGTGTGCCGGGTAGCATGCCCGATCTATTAACATCACAGCAGCGAAGCAATACGCAGAGTGATAGCACGTATCCTTTTGAATTTCACAGCGGCTTCTGGATTAATCTTCACCACTTCCTTTATGAACAGGCGCTTTTGAGAAAACAGGCTGCCAGCGCCAGACAGCAAACAAATAGCGCCGCAAACCCTGCTACGATTAATCAGCTTCCGCAGGCCGAACAGCAACTGTGGAACTCGGCGCTCGATTATTACACCGACTCGATGATAAAGCGCGATCTTCTCTTTGATGACAACCTGGTGGCTATTAATGACCGGCTGGCGGAATTAGAAGCAGCATCGGATTTAAGCAGGTCCGGGTTGAATAGCGATCTGGTTAAAATTCTTGAGAGCGTTGCGCCCGTTTACCGCGCGCACTGGTGGCCTCAGCATGACAGGGTAAATCGCTTCTGGATAGCCGTCGCGACGCCTATGGTGCGTCAGTTCAGCAGGACACTCATAGAGCAACTCGCCAGAGCTTACAGAGCTAAATGGCCTGCCGGATTAATTCGTGTGGAAGTGGTCGAGTATGCGAACTGGGCTGGCGCTTATACCAGCGTTGACGACGCGCAAAAGCCTCATATCACAATGTGCAGCGCTGATGCTGACAACCAGGGTTTTTCCGCGCTGGAGTTGTTATTCCACGAGTCATCTCATTCGATGGTGGGTCCTAATAATGGCGCTGTGGCCGAAGCCATCGCCCGCGAATGCCATGCTAAAAACAGGCCAATACCGAATGGCTTATGGCATGCAATCATCTTCTATACTGCGGGTGAGCTAGCCAGACGAAACTTAAGTGAATATGGCGTGAGCGATTACAAGCCCTATGGCTATCGTGGCCTTTATGCGCGCGCGTGGCCGAATTTTCAGCGACCGCTTGAGCTTTACTGGCAGCCATACCTGGATGGGTCTGTTGATTTTGATAAAGCAATATCCAGTTTAATTGGCGCTCTGTGAAAGATAGCAGGATGAGTGAAAGTCAATCGCAAAGCGCAGAGATGAATAACTGATGCCAAGAGACGCGCCTCAAGCCCTTGCCTCTCATCTTTAATCTTACCTGTACTGGCGTTTGCATGCGCCGTGCGTGAATCGCAGCCTTATCTTTCATAACCCGGATTCAATCAGATATTTTCCGTCGCTCACAACTAACTCACCTGTCCGACGTTCTTTTCGGCCACTCGTCACCGAAATATTGCGCCGCTACCACTCATCATTCACTTTTCATTCAAATTCCAAGAGGCTTTGCGTCCGGCACTATGATTGCCCTTACTCGCCGCCGGGAGGATACGCTTAGCCAATCGTCGAAGCGGTACACGTGGATTCATAGAAGCAGTTCTAATCAGGAACGTTCATGAAATTGGAAATGCTCTGGCTCTCTACTGCCTCTGTAGCAAGATGGTATCTTCAGCAACCCGGTTGGCGGCTGATTGTTTACGCTATGACGAATATGCTCAAGGGTGTGCAGCGCCGTAAGCGGCGACTGCGTAGGCGTCTGGTCGTCGGCAAGGCTTATGACATGGCGCTTGAGGTGGCGCGTGTGATTCCACGCCATGCGCGCGTGCTGGACGTAGGCTGCGGCAACGGCTTCATAGCGCATCATCTGACGGCCATTCTAGGCGCTAACGTAGTTGGTCTGGACGTTGCGAAGGACGCGGAAGCTCCCATCGAATATCTACACTATAACGGCATGCAATTCCCTGTGCCTGACAACTCGTTCGATGCCGTGTTGCTCTGCTACGTGCTGCACCACGCGCAGGATTTCAACGCCGTACTGAACGAGGTGCGCAGGGTCTTGCGCGATGGCGGTCTTGTCGTCGTGTACGAAGACATTCCCAGAAGCTGGTGGGATAGTTTCGTATGCTGGACTCATGACCTGCGCTGGCGAAGCCGCACAGGACATTGCACCTTCCAGTGCGAGCCGGAATGGCGCACGCTCTTCGATTCTTTCGGCTTTGAGATAATAGACGAGCGCCCGCTCTCACGCTGGCGCAACCTGGCTCATCCCGTTCGCCACTGCTTCTATCTGCTCAAATCGAATGGCGCGGCAAAGCTTGAGATGATGTTCTCAAACGTCTGACAGAAAATCAGGTCTCTATAAAAATACGTAATCACCATCCTTAATCTCTAGCTATCCAAATCTGCACGCTATAAATTCTTATAAATCATCTCAGGCGTGAAATATATTCGCGGCTGATTTATGCTTGAGTAATCCGATGCTGTTGGAATTATTCTCGCGCGTGGGATGATGCAATGCTTACGTTTCTATCTTTCGTAATGCAAAAATGTTTGAGAGTAGCAATATTTGAATTGTCATGAATCTGGAAACTATCAAGAGAGAGTGGGATGAGAACGGATACGTCGTCGTTCCTCAATTGATGGATGCGGCGCGCACAGAAGAGATTAGGAGTATCTGCGACCGCGTACTGGAGCAATGGATTTCAGAATCTACTGATGCCGGGCGTGCTGCAAATTCTACTAACATGGCTTTCCTGACCGAGCCGCGTTTCTTTCAGAAAAATCCTGAAAGCCTCAAACTCTTTCTGAATTTCATTGCGGACGAAAAGATTCTCAGCATCATCGCTCATATCCTTCAGGCCGAGCCTTTATTTCACAACACGCAATACTTCTTCAATCCTGCCAGCGATACCAGAGGCGGAGACTGGCATCGTGACCAGCAGTTCGGCGCGCCTGACGAAGAGACCGAAAAGGTCAGGATGAATAGAACCGTAGGGATTCACGCGCACATAGCATTCCTGCCGGACGATAATTTAGAGTTCGTTACTGGCTCGCACGCTAGATGGGACACGCCGGAAGAGTTAACGATTCGTAAGGGTCTCAGCGGCGCGAAGAAGAATTCTTCCGAGATGCCGAATGCGCATAAAATTCATCTCAACGCGGGCGACGCTGTGTTCTTCAGCGCGTGGGGAATTCATCGTGGGAACTACGTCGCGGGAGTTCCCCGGCGAACTTTCGATGCGATTTACGGAACGCCTCCGGATTGGGAGATTCACTGGTACACGCCGCCGCCAACCTGTTTCCTACAGAAAGATTTGCTGGACGGTCTGACGCCCCAAGCGCAAAATTTCTTCGGAAGATTCATAGAGACGTACAAAGACAGGTGGCTGAGAGGCAACTATGATGCATGAGCGCGTTCAGCAAGAATTTGTAGATGATCGCGTGGCGGTGGCGAATGCCTGATGCTCAACCGTCAAGCTCGACTCGGAAATGTCATGGGAACATTTTTCTATGAAGAGATGTCTAATGATGCGCTCGCTCTGTGAAAACTTTTCTGGAGAAAGATGAATATGAAGAGTGTAGATTTCTCATTTTCTTCCGGCTCAGACGAACAGTCATCTCTTTTGCCAACCATGCGACGCGATTTTCTTGCGAGCATGTGCGTGCTCGGTTTCATAGCCCTCTCGGCGCTCTGTCGCATTGCTCTTCAATCGAACTGGATAAAGTGCGTGCGCGTCTCAATCGCCTTCTCTGTTTACAGCCTAGTCTTAATCTCTCTGTTCAGACTTGACCATCGAAAGAGTGAAACAGATGTGCGTCTGCCGTTCTGGCGTTTCGCTCTGGCAGGCGCGTTGGCCGAACTCGCTTCGGGCTGGCTGCGACCGGACGCGAGCGTGACGGACGAACTGTTTATGATTCCCGCTGCTGCCGTTTTGGTGGGAGGATTTCACTGGCTGGTCTTAAAAAGCCGGAGACCGCTCAGAAACAGAATCGAGCGAAGCGCAAACGCAGGACAGGCCGCCTGAGAAAATTCTCTTCGCGGCGGCCTGTTGATTACGAGAGGCTTCAAGCGCAACGCGCGTTACGCATGAAGCCTCAAACGTTTCCTTTCTAATTTATCCTGCGCTTTCTATCTTCGTCCCGCACTCGTTGCAGAACTTTGTGCCCGGCGCGACTTCGGCCTGACAGTTCGGGCACTTTGCTTTCTCTTGCTTCGCGCCGCAATGGTTGCAGAACTTTGCGCCTGCGGGAAGGGCTTCGCCGCACTTGACGCACGGAACTGTTTCGGACGCGACCTCGACCTTAGCGCCACACTCGTTACAGAATTTTGCTTCGGTAGAATTCATCGCGCCACACTTCGGACATTTGACTGTGGCCGCGCCTGCTCCACCGCCGCCGCTGCTGCTGCTCTGTCCCTGCTGCGGTTGATTCATGGCGTTCGACATCGCGTTCGCCATCATGTTGCCCATTGCGAAGCCAGCACCCAATCCCGCGCCAGTGCCCGCTCCGCCAGAAGGATTCTCTGCGGCTGCGCGCATGGCATCCGCCGCCTGAAACTGCGCGTAACGACCAGCGTCGCCGAGCACGCCCATAGAAGTCCGCTTGTCCATAGCGGCCTCGACCTCCGGCGGTAGAGAGATGTTCTCGATGAAGAACTTAGTCATCTCTATGCCGAACGTCATGAACTCGTTGCTGATTCGAGCGCGAGCTATCTGTCCCAACTCATCATACTTCGACGCCAGATCAAGCGCCGGGATTTTCGATTCGCCGAGCGCGTCCGTAAAAGAGCTTACGAGCGTGCGCTTCAACTGTCCTTCTATATCTTCAGTCTCGAAGCGACCGTTGGTGCCCGCGACCTCTTTGATGAAAGCGCGCGGGTCTGCTACGCGAATGGTGTAGATGCCGAAAGCGCGCAATCTAACCATACCGAAATCCTGATCGCGCATCATGATAGGGTTGGAAGTGCCCCACTTCATGTCCGTGAACTGCTTCGTGTTGATGAAATAGACTTCAGCCTTAAACGGCGAGTTGAAGCCGTACTTCCACGCGCCGAGCTTAGACAAGATAGGAGTGTTGCCGCCGTCCACAGTGTAGCGACCCGGCGTGAACACATCCGCTATCTGCCCCTCGTGAACGAACACGGCGGACTGCGATTCGCGCACGATAAGCTGCGCGCCGTTCTTTATCTCCTGGCCGTGAACGGGGAAACGATAGAGCATAGTGTTGCCCGTGTCGTCCAGCCACTCTATGACCTCTATGAACTGCGTTTTCAGGGTATCCCAGATAGACATCTTCTTTACAATCTCCTTTGCGCGGCGCGGAATTTCGCTTTTCAGCCGCCCGGTATTATACGAATGATTTGGTTGCAGAGTTCAAGCATCAGCGCGCCGAATCTTCGGCCAAAACTATTGCACAAATAGGTCTACAACGGAAGGGAAAACGAAGCCCGGACGGTAAGTTTCGATTACTATAAGGCCGCTCTTTCATTCTCCACTTTTCGCGCGCCTCGCATTCTCCTGCGCCGCCATGCGAGCAGAAGTAGCGCCACAAGCCCGCCACTTGAATCTATCATGCTGTCGTAAATAGAGGCCGTTCGCGTTGCCACAAAGCTTTGATGAAATTCGTCGGAGAGCGCGTAAACGGCTATGAGCAGAAGCGAGATGAGAAACCAGTTGCGATTGATTGCGTCGTGCGATGAATTGATGAAGGCTCGCGCGGCCAGTAGAGCGAGCACGGCGTACTCGCTGAAATGCGCCAGCTTGCGCACGATGAAATGAACCAGTTGGACGCGCTCGTCGCTGATATTGGGAAAGAGCCAGTGGAGAAGCGGGCCGATTATCAGCGAAGTGTTCTCTGCGGAGAACTCGCCTGTCGAGGCGAAGAATATCAACCCCAGCCACAAAAGAAGCGGCCCGTATCGTATGATACGATTGCGCCACACGCGCCCGCGCGGCTGGCCCACGTTTGTCTCACTTGTTGCAACCATCTGTTATAAAACGAAGCAAACCGGAAGAGAATAAAAAAGCAAAAGCGAAGAGTATCATTTCTCTTCTACTTTTGCTTTGTTACTTCTAAATTTGCCTTCTCGTTTAGAGAGCCGCCGCGCCCGAAACGACTTCGATGATCTCGTTAGTGATTGCGGCCTGTCGTATGCGGTTCATGTTGAGCGTCAGCGAAGAGATCAAATCGCCCGCGTTCTTCGACGCCGAATCCATAGCCGTCATGCGCGCGCCGTGTTCGGACGCAACCGATTCGAGAAGCGCCCGGAAGATTTGCGTCTCGACAAAACGCGGCAGCAGGCGTGAGAAGATTTCTTCTGGCGGCTGCTCGTAGATGTAATCGACGAAAGTGACGGGTTGCTGCGAGGTGGCAGCCGCTTCGCTCTCATCCGATGAGACGCGCGACAGAGGAAGAAGTTGCTCGACCATCACGCGCTGCTGAAGCACAGACTTGAATTCGTTGAAGATGATGAATACTTTGTCTATCGTTTCATCCTCGGTGAAACGGCTAATGACATTGCGCGCCACGTCAATGGCTTCGGAAAATTCTACTCTTCCCTTGCCCGTCAATCCTATGTACTCGTCCGCGAAAGGCATGCCGCGTCTGCGGAAGAAGTCGCGGCCTTTGCGACCGACCGGCATCATCTCAATCTGCTTGCCGGCGTTCTTTGCAAGAAAAGCCTGCGCGGCCTTTATCAAGTTCGTATTGAATGCGCCGCACAACCCTTTGTCTGCGGTAATCAGTACAAGCAAGTAACGCTCGTCACCGCGCGCGTCCAACAAAGGATGATGAAAGTTTTCGTCCGTGCGCGAAGCAAGCTCGCTCAGCACCTCTGTCATCTTGTTTGCGAAGGGGCGCGCCGTCACCACGCGATCCTGCGCGCGCTTCAACTTCGCAGCCGAGACCATCTTCATGGCCTTAGTAATCTGCTGCGTGTTCTTCACCGACTTGATGCGTCGTCGAATGTCAAGAAGGTTTGCCATAAAAAAAGTGATGAGTGATGAGTGATAAGTGATAAGTGATAAGAACGAACTGAAGCATTTCTCTTATCACTCATCGCTTATCACTCTCTTCTCATACTGTCGCAGTAGCTGTCGCCTGATTGGACGCGGAGGCTTGAGTCGCAGGCGCGGCTGTTGTTGTGCGCGTCGAGACAGCAGTCTCTTCATTCCAACGGTCTTTGAAATCTACGAGCGCCTGCTTGAGGTCGCTGGTTACGTCGTCCGTAAGCGACTTCTTCTCGCGTATGCTCTGTAAAAGACCCGGATGAGAATTTTCCACGAAGCGTAGCAGTTCAGCCTCGAAGCGACGCACGTTCTCAACAGGCACGTCGTCAAGATAACCGTTGGTAGCCGTCCAGATGACCAACACCTGCTTCTCAACATCCATTGGCTGATACTGCGGCTGCTTCAAGACTTCCATTAGCCTCTGGCCGCGCGCTAACTGCGCCTGCGTTGCTTTGTCCAGGTCAGAACCGAATTGCGCGAATGCTGCCAGCTCGCGGAACTGCGCCATGTCCAAACGAAGCGTTCCCGCCACCTGCTTCATGGCCTTGATCTGCGCAGAGCCGCCAACATGCGATACGGAGTTGCCAGTGTTGATGGCCGGGCGTATGCCTGAGTTGAATAGATCGGATTCAAGAAAGATTTGTCCGTCAGTAATCGAGATTACATTAGTAGGAATGTAAGCGGAGATGTCGCCTGCCTGAGTTTCTATGACAGGCAAGCTGGTCAGGCTTCCGCCCCCTCTGGCTTCAGATAGTTTCGCGGCGCGCTCAAGAAGGCGCGAGTGAAGATAAAAAACGTCGCCCGGGTAGGCTTCACGTCCAGGCGGGCGGCGCAACAGCAGAGAAATTTCGCGGTACGCCGCAGCCTGCTTTGAAAGATCGTCGTAAATGGTGAGCGCGTGGCGACCACTGTCGCGGAAATACTCGCCCATAGCTGCGCCCGCGTAAGGCGCAAGAAACTGCATCGCCGCAGGGTCTGACGCCGTAGCCTTGACTACAATCGTGTAGTCCATCGCGTCGAAATCCTGCAAAGTCTTCACCACCTGAGCAACGGTCGAAGCCTTCTGGCCTATGGCTACGTAGATGCAGATAACGTCTTTGCCCTTCTGGTTGATAATCGTGTCAACTGCAATCGCGGTCTTACCAGTCTGACGGTCACCGATAATCAGTTCGCGCTGGCCGCGCCCGATAGGAACCATAGAGTCTATGGCTTTCAAGCCCGTCTGTAGCGGCTCTTTCACAGGCTGGCGGTCAACTACGCCGGGCGCAATGCGCTCAATCGGGTTGTAAGCATCTGTGATGACCGGCCCGCGCTCATCAATTGGAAGTCCGAGCGCGTTGACCACGCGACCTATGAGCGCGTCACCAACGGGAACCTGCATGATGCGCCCGGTGCGTTTCACTATGTCGCCTTCTTTAATCGTCTGGAACTCGCCGAAAAGCACAGCGCCAACTTTGTCTTCTTCAAGATTCAAGGCAAGACCACGCACCTCGTGCGGAAATTCCAGAAGCTCGCCCGCCATCACTTTTTCGAGACCGTGAATCTCCGCGATGCCATCACCAACCTTGATGACCGTGCCAACCTCCGTAACCGTCACACCCATCTCGAAGTTTTCTATCTGCTGCCGTATGATTTCGTTAATCTCGTTAGCTTTTATCGGTTCCATAAATACCTCGTAAATTGTGAATCGTAAATCGTGAATAGAGTTTGAAGATAACCATCACTTGCTTTTTCTATTCACGATTTACGATTCACGCTATTTATTTCCCTGCCAACTTCTCCTTCGCCTGATCTAACTGATTCCGCACAGAACCATCGTAGACGGTCGAGCCTATGCGCGTTACCACGCCGCCTATAAGTTCTTCGTCCAGATCGAAATTCAGTCGAACTGTTTTGCCTGTGATAGTCGAAAGTTTTCGGCGCAAAGATTCCTGCGCATCGGGAGGAACTGGCCGCGCGGTCATCACTTGCGCAGAAACTACGCCGGAGCGTTCATCCAGAACATGTGTGAAGCGACGATTTATCTCGTTGAGTTCGGAAAGCCGCTGGTTCTTCAGAAGCACCTGTAGGAAATTGGCCGTCGTCTGGCGAACACGCACGCGGGCAATCAGCGCGCTCAGCACCTTGCGTTTCTGGTCATAAGGAATCGTAGGGTTTTTGAAAACTTCCAGAAGCTGAGCGTTCGAGAATATTATGCGCTCCCATTCAGCCAGCTCGCTCTGAACCTCGCGGGCCTCACCATGTGCTAGAACGACATCCGCCAAAGCCGATGCATAACGACGCGCCACTGTCTGTACGCTCAATGCCTGACTCCTCCCAACTCCTCTATCTCAAGCCTTAGAAGACGCGCATCATCCTCCGGGCGTATGTCCTGGCGAATCATCTCTTCGGCCAGCCGCACACTCTGTTCCGCTGCAAATTCGCGTAACTGTTGCCTGGCGGCTTTGCCTGCGCTCTCAATCTCCCTTTGCGCCTGCTCGCGCATCTTGCGTGCATCCTCTTCCGTTGCACGTCTAATTCGCTCTCGTTCCTCGTCCGCCTCTCTCCTTGATTGATCCCGAATTGCCGCCATTTCTTGATCGAGCCGGGACAAACGAGCCTCAACATCTTCTAACTTGGCAAGCGCCGCATTGCGCTCTTCCTGAGCGCGCAACAATTCGCGCCGGATACTCTCGCGCCTTGCTCGAAACGCCTCGCCCAGCTTCACCTTCCGCGTCAATACGTAAACCAGAGCGAGAACGAACAATGTAAGATTGACGAATTTCCAAAGCTCTAAGCCTGGCTTGTTCCACCAGGGCGCAGATTCTGAATCAACCAGTGAAATGAAGATTATGAAAATTGTAGAAGCGATCTGCATAGAAATTTAAATGCGTGGCTCTACCTCTGAGATTGTTCTTTTGCTTAGTGGGCGACGAAGAATCTGCGCACTAATGTTTGCTGCAAGGCTGCGTACGTCACGCTGCAAAACAATGCGGGCTGCTTCCGCCTGAGAATCTATGTTTGCTTTCTCAGTCCCAATTAATTGTCCTACTTCCTCGCGCGCGCTATTTAGAACCTCCTGCCGTTTGCGCATTGCTTCCGTTCGTACTTGTTCCAACAGGCGGTAACCTTCTGCACGTTCTTCTCGCAGACCACTCTCGTAATGACGCAACTTCTCTTCTACGCGGCGCAAAATGTCCTGCGCTTCGTTTGAGCGCCCTCGCGTACGCCTCTCGCGCTCTTCCAGAATATGATTTATCGGTTTGAAAAGCGTGCTATTGAGGATAAACATCATAATCAAAATGATTATGATGTGAAGAATAAGTGTGCCATCAGGCACCAGTTGAATCGACTCGGCAAGACCTAGAAAGAACATTACCCTCACAAGGCTCTACTTTAAAGAGAATAGTTGCACAGATTCCATAATCGTAAAAATCCAAGCGCGTCAAAAGCTTGCGAGTTTAACACGGGCATTCTTACAGCGTCAAGGCAAGATGTTTTGTCCTATTGAGCCTGTTTGAGATTCTAAGCCAATATTTATTGCGCTCTAATTTGAAATTGACCCAGTATGTGCTTTGTTTTCAATCACAACATATTCACCCTCTACCATAAAAATTTGATCATCTGATAAGGCAGCAGAATCAACCCTGGAAGGCCAACTTAGTATTATATGTGAGTTGAATCTACAAATTTTAGTCAAGCACTTTTTCGGATTATCGTATCAAAACACCTTGTTTTTACCTTTTACCAGAAGCCAAACAATACCCATCTTATTATGTTTTATAAAAGAAAGTTGTAATATAGACTCATTTAAGTAGTGAGTATACTGGGGCCCTTTTCAATTTAATTGATATAAGTACTCGTGCAGAATTAGCTTTAACTATTGCATGGGCTGGATGCTTCAAAATCTGGCAAAAACTAAACCTTAAGACTATGGCTCAAATTGATGGTTTTATATAATTTTGCACGAGTGCTTATCAACCTGTAGCTATATTGATTTTATAGAATTGCCGCTGGGCTAAAAAGTCCCAGATAAGCTACTCTTCGGTGTGCATACCATTTGAGATTGCTTGTCTGAGATGTTCCAGGCGAAATATCAAGAAGAATGGCACAATATCATTAAGCTAAGTACAGGACAAAAAATGATCTTTGAGACTGCATAAAAGGCCACTGTGCCGCTATCCTTGACAAGATTTGTCGCCAAACATTTCTTGAAAGGACACGTGCACAATGGCCGACATTCGCCGCTTGGAGCGAACGCTTGGTGAAAATGTAACTTGGAATAAAGCTCGTCGCAACTTTTTGGCGAAGTTTACAGCCGCTCTGATTCAAGTCAAGACCGTCTCTCTGGTGCAAATCTCTGCGGTGATGAGCGGACGCGCCAAACCTGATTCGCATTACAAGCGATGCCAACGCTTCCTTCGTTTCTTCGATCTGCCCTTTGCTGAGGTCGCATACTTGGTCATTAAACTGCTGGGCATCCCCAAGCCCTTCATCCTTTCTATTGACCGAACCGATTGGTACTTGGGCACTACGCCTTTGAATATCTTGATGCTGAGTCTGGTCTACAAAGGCGTGGCGTTCCCTCTGTTGTGGACCGTTCTTGAGAAGAAAGGTTGTTCCGACACTGCGGAGAGACTCCAATTGCTGGAAAAGTATCTCAAGCTTTTTGGCAAAGAATCGCTTTCGTTTGTGACGGCAGACCGCGAATTTATTGGTCGAGATTGGTTTCGTTATCTACGGCGAGAGAAGATTCCCTTTCGCCTGCGCATCCGTGAGAATCTGAAAGTCACGAATGCTCGTGGCAGCAAAGTAGTGTCTGCCAGGAATCTGTTTCGCACACAGCGTGCAGGAGTTGGAGTTTTGCTCTGCGGAGAGAGAAAGGTCTTGGGAGAAGAGGTTTCGTTGATGGGGATGCGAACCCCGGAGGGCGAATATGTGATTGTGGCAAGCAGCACGGAAACTGAAGAGATACTCTCTGATTATGCCCAGAGGTGGAAGATCGAAACCCTGTTTGGTTGTTTGAAGTCGCGCGGCTTTTGTTTGGAAGAAACACACATCACCGAGCGTGAGAGACTGGAGAAACTGCTGGCCCTGCTGACGGTGGCTTTTTGCTGGGCATACATTGCGGGAGAATGGTTGGCACGCACCAACCCCATCAAGATCAAGAAACATGGTCGGCTGGCGAAAAGTCTTTTTCGGCATGGGTTCGATCACTTGCGACGCATATTATGCAATCAGGACTGCCTAACCATACGCTTTGAGTTCATTAGGTTGTGTTGACATTTCAGCGTAGCCAAACAAGTGCGCTGACAAAACTCAAGAATCCCAAGTAGTTCTTTGACAGTTTCTCAAAGCGCGAGAAGACTCTTCTGTAATGCTTGATCTTGTTGATGAAGCATTCAACTAAATGGCGCTCGCGGTACAAGTGCCGGTCATACTCGCGCAACTGTTTGCGCATTGAGCGGGGCGGAATCACGGCTTGCGCCTCTTGCTCGTTGATCGTTTTGACCAGTGCATCCGAGTCATAACCCTTGTCGGCAATCACCGCTTGAGCCTTGAACTCTTTAATCAATGGAGCGCCTTGTGTGACATCCGATGCCTGCCCGGCAGTTAAGAGCAAGCGCAGGGGATTGCCCAAAGCATCAACGGCAATATGGATTTTGGTGGAAAATCCGCCGCGACTTCTGCCTAACGCCTGTCGCTCTTGGCCGCCACGCTTTTTTTCGGCGCACCAGCCGCACATGGATGCGCTCGAACAATGGTCGAGTCAATGAGCAGATGTTCAAGATCAGGGTCGGAGACGCAATGCTGATGCAGTTGTTCCCAGACCCCTTGCTCGCACCAGCGCGCAAACCGTTTATAGATGCTGTTCCAGTTCCCATACTCTTTGGGAAGCAAGCGCCATTGGGCTACTGCACGAGTAACCCAGAGCACGGCGGAGAGGAACTTACGACAACTCCATTGCGGCCCGACATAGACCTGCGGGCAAGAGCGTAAGAAGGGCAGAATCTTCTGCCACTGTTCATCAGATAAAGTAACCGGTAGCATTCAAATAGCTTAACCCCATATGTCAACACAACCTAGCATTAAGTTATATTCTGTTCCTGAACACCAATCAAAAGCTGATATATGCGGTTTAAATCACCATCGTTATAGTATTCAATCTCAATTTTGCCTCCGGGGCTTGATTGGCTAGGTATTACTTTCACTTGGGTTCCCAAGCGGCGACGTAGCTTAACTTCAGCAGATCGCATATTTGCATCATCACGCTTGGTTGGTGGAATTGTGGCAATAGAAGGATTCGTGCCGGCAATGATGCGCTTTATGGCTCTTTCGGTTTCACGTACTGAAAGAGATTGATCTATTACGTTTTTTGCTATGCGTCGTTGTATATCAAGATCGTCCAATCCTAGCAGAGCACGCGCATGCCCCATGGAAATCTTCTCTTCTTCGACCAATCGCTGAATGTCTTCTGGTAAACGCAAGAGGCGTAAGTAATTAGTCACGAATGAACGGTCACGCCCGACTCGCTGAGCAACTACTTCTTGTGTTAAGCCTAATGTTTCAATGAGCCTTTTATAGGCGTGAGCTTCCTCAATTGGATTAAGTTCTTGTCGCTGTATATTCTCAATAAGCGCCAATTCTAATAACTTATCATCTGGAATATTACGTACCACGGCGGGAACACGCTGTAGACCGGAACGCTGCGCCGCACGCCATCTTCTTTCGCCAGCCACTAACTGGTAACGAGCGCCGTGGCGTCGTAAAAGCAGAGGTTGAACGATACCGTTAGAGCGAATAGACTGAGCAAGCTCTTCTAAGCGATCTTCATCGAAACGAGTACGTGGCTGAGATGGACTAGGCTCTATAAGGTCTATATCAATTTGGAGAAGTTCCTCATCCGAAGTCACCATTGACTCCGCTGACAGCAGTGCGCTCAAGCCTCGTCCTAGTACTCTTCTTGTCATGTTCTATAACCTCCTTTGCAAGCAGAAGATAACTCTCCGCGCCACGTGACCGTATGTCATAGAGAATAATAGGCTTACCGTAGCTGGGGGCCTCTGCTAAACGTACATTTCTAGGGATTAACGTTTCAAAAACTTGTTGTCCATAAAAATCTCTAAGATCAGAAGCTACTGCTGATGAAAGATTAGTGCGCTCGTCATACATTGTGAGCAATAATCCTTCAATAGTTAGATCTGGGTTTAAAAGACGGCGTATTCTAGCAAGGGTATCGAATAATTCAGTTACCCCCTCAAGGGCATAATACTCACATTGAATTGGCACTACTAAAGAATCTGCCGCCGTAAGAGCATTTAAAGTCAGCAATCCTAATGACGGCGGACAATCAATAATTATGTAGTCATAATCTCCTCGAGTGTTTTGTAGGATTTCACGTAACTTATATTCCCTTTTTTCGATCTCAACCAACTCTATCTCCGCACCGGCAAGATTTCTATCAGATGGAAGCACTTTTAAAAGAGGGAGTTCCGTTGATTGAATAATGTTATTGAGTGGCTCGTTTAGAACTAATGCATGGTAAAGGCTTCGCCGAAAACTGCCTCTTTGAATACCAACTCCCGAGGTCGCGTTAGCCTGAGGATCAGCATCTACGAGCAACGTTCTCATTTCTGCAACCGCAAGAGCAGCAGCCAGGTTAACGGCAGTTGTAGTTTTTCCAACCCCACCTTTTTGATTTGCTACTGCTATAATTTTAGCCATTGCACAGGCCCTTATCATGGGAGTGACTAAATCAGAGCGGATGACATGGAAAAAGAAAGCTTTGAGAATTCAGCTTGACTGATACCATTAGAGCCGCTCCCAAATTCCGGCTTAATTACCCGGCGTTCATCACTTATTCGAATCTAATCAGTCCTCTTATCATTAAAACGTCTGGTAATTTGCTAAACTAGCATAACATTTGCTGTTATACTACTCTTTTGTGAACCTATGGCAACTTTGCCTTTTCTACTTTAAGTCTATGCTGTTTATAACGTTTCACGTGTCACGGCCTTACGTAGCTATAGAAGGTGACACGTGAAACATATCATAAAGAAAGCTTATCGCCCATTAAGAGAGACAAGTAGAGCAGAGATAGAGGCGGGTGTAAGTCCTGGAATGCAACGAGCTTCACCAAAAGTTCGCGGTCGAGTACGCTCAAACCGTTCGATCATTTCATGAGAGAGACCATTAACAGTGCGAAAACAAAAATCCGAAGGGATTTTTAGTGAATCGGAATGATGTACACGATGTAAATTATTTCGTAAGGAATCAATATAGCCGCTATAGAGTAGGTCTGAGAGAGCCGTGTCAAGCTCACTTGAGATGGTCTCAAATTTAATATTGTGAGGTAAAAGATCAAAAATTTGTCTGGATGAAATATTAGGTCTTAAAGCTAGCTGAGAAAGCGTAACAGAGGATGAAGGGGTAGCGCCAAAAGCAAAAGATATGGAGTAGAATTGTGCATCAGAAGGCTTTATTCTTGTAGTTTCCAGCACAGATTTTAAACGTGCGATGCGGTCACGCTTTCTATTAAATTTCTCCCAATCGCTATCACCAATCAAGCCTAGAAAGCGTCCATAATTTTCCAACCTTTCATCAGCATTGTCGTGGCGAAGAGCTAACCTGAATTCAGCTCTAGATGTAAAAATACGATAAGGCTCATCTACCCCTTGAGAAATTAAATCATCGACCAGAACCCCAATGTAAGCCTCTTCTCGTCGAAGCCTGAAACCATCCCGCCCAAGCACACTAAGAGAAGCATTTATGCCTGCAATCAGGCCCTGGCACCCAGCTTCCTCATAACCAGTAGTTCCATTAATCTGGCCAGCGTGAAAAAGTCCTTTAATTTTAATTGTTTCCAAGTGTGGATTTAGCTCACGAGGATCAACAAAATCATACTCAATAGCATATCCAGGACGGATTATACAGGCATTATGGAGACCTGGAATCATACGAACCAATTCTTGCTGAAGACCTGATGGTAAAGAAGTAGAGAAGCCATTTAGATAAACCTCATTAGTATGATATCCTTCGGGTTCTAAAAAAAGCTGGTGACTGTTCTTATCTGCAAATTTTACAACTTTATCCTCTATAGAGGGACAATAGCGCGGGCCGATGCCTTTGATTTTGCCCGAGTATAGCGGCGATTCGTGCAAATTGTTTCTGATTGACTGATGAACAGCCGTATTTGTATATCCGATATAACATGAAATCTGATCCTGCTCTATATGGTCTGTTGCGAAAGAGAAAGGAATCGGAGTCTCATCAGGGGGTTGAGGTTCGAAACAATCCCAGTCAACTGTTCTCCCATCTAAACGAGGCGGAGTACCAGTTTTTAGTCGCCCAACTTTAAAACCTAACCTTTTGAGGCTTTGAGCTAATTCTATAGATGCAGGCTCGCCAGCCCTGCCAGCCGTATAAGTCCTCTTTCCAGTATGAATTAATCCATTTAGAAAAGTTCCAGTAGCAATGACAACGGCATTAGAGCGAAGTCTCCTTAAGTCTTGTAATTCAACGCCCTGTATTTTGTTGTCTTTAACTATTAAGTCAATGACCATACCCTGACGAAGATGTAAATTGGGCGTAGCTTCGAGCGCCAGTCGCATCTCCGTGCGGTAAAGCGAGCGGTCTGCCTGTGCTCTGGGAGATTGAACTGCCGGACCACGCGAGCGGTTAAGTAGACGAAACTGTATTCCTGCACGATCAATAATCCTCCCCATTATTCCGCCGAGGGCATCAATCTCTCGTACCAAATGGCCTTTAGCTATACCGCCAATAGCGGGGTTGCAAGACATCTGGCCAATTAAGTCCAGATTCATGGTAACGAGGGCTGTTTGAGCACCCATCCTTGCAGACGCAGAGGCAGCTTCACATCCGGCGTGGCCTCCGCCGATGACAATCACATCAAACTTCTCGTCAAAGCTCATAACTATTTCCCAATGCAAAAGGTAGAAAATATCTGTGAAAGAATATCCTCTGTAGTGGTTTCACCAGTAATCTCTCCTAAAAAGCGCAAAGCATTATGCAAACCAACTAGAATAAGCTCTTCACTTCGTCCTTCATTCAGCATTTCTTTAGAGATTAAAAGCTCATTGTATGTGCGCTGAAGAAGGTCAAAATGGCGCGCATTTGTAATTAAAACCCCGGGATCATATATGTCAGATATTGCGAAAGGTTCAAGGATAGCTTCTCTGAGAGCATTCAGGCCTGTTCCTATTTTGGCTGAGATATTAATTATAGCTTTAGACTTAGAGGTTATCTCATTGACACCATTGCCTTTAACGGGCGTGAGGTCACTCTTATTGAGAGCAACGATATGTAGATTGTCAGCGACAGAATAGAGTACCTCTCTATCTTCGATAGTCAAGGATTCAGAGCTATCCACGACAACGATTACAAGATCAGCATCAGCAATGGCACGCCGTGTACGCTCTACGCCCAGACTCTCGACCTCATCATTAGAATTACGTATGCCCGCCGTATCAGTGAGCAACACAGGCACGCCTTTCAAGCTTAGAAGTTCACTTAAACTGTCGCGCGTGGTGCCCGGAATATCTGTTACAATAGCCCTATCGGATTGCAGTAAACTGTTGAAGATACTGGACTTACCAACATTAGGACGCCCAACCAATGTGACTTTAATACCTTCGCGCAATATTCTCCCGGCACGGAACGTAGCGGCAAGGTTTATTACATGATCAGCGATGCCGGAAATTTTTGAATTAATCTTTGAATTTTCAACTGAAGGCAAGTCATCTTCGACGAATTCCAGTGATGATTCGAGCCGAATGATAATTTCTAAGAGCGAATCCTTAATTGGCTGAAGGCGTGATGAGAGTTCCCCACCCAATTGTCGCGCAGCCTGGCGTGTCGCAGCATAGGTTTGCGCGTTGATTAGGTCACGCACGGCTTCGGCCTGGCTCAAATTTATCCGACCGTTAGCAAGCGCACGCAGAGTAAACTCACCAGGATCGGCGGCGCGCGCATCAAGGCGAAGAATCAGGTCTATAATTTGGCTTAGAAGGACTGGCGAACCGTGACAACTTAATTCAATCACGTCTTCACCAGTGAATGAATGTGGAGCTTTAAAGTAAGTAATGAGCGATTGATCGATAACTTCATCAGTTTCGGGATCACGGATTTTTTTTAAAGATACGTAATTCGGCTGTGGAGAAAAATCTCGTTCATTAACGAGGGTGCGCGTGATGTGAAGCGCGTCTTTGCCACTTAAGCGAATGACGCCGATACCGCTACGACCTGGCGGGGTTGATAAAGCAACGATTGTATCGGTCAAGTCCACTGCGTAGACAAAAGAGAAGGATGAGGAGGGAACTTCTATTCAGCGGATTTCGGACTCACTTTTAATCTACGAGTCGGACCTTCGCCAATTGATTCCGTCTGCAAATCTTTCTCGTCGGAGAGAGACAGGTGAATGACGCGACGCTCGCTGGCGATCATTGGCCCAAACATGAACACCTCTCCAGTTTTGCGCACGCGCTCTGCCGCATGACGAGCCATTGCGCGCAACTCTGCGTCACGTGTCGAACGAAAGTTTTCGGCGTCGCATGTGATGCGCTCGCCTCTCTCAAGCTTGCCAGCTACGGCCTGATAGACCAAGTGCTGAAGTGAATCTAAAAGCTCGCCGCCTTCACTCATCAGCAACGAAGAGTCAGAGCCGTCAATCTTCAGCAAGCATCCGTCGCTGGCATCTTCTGCATCGGCATGTAGCTTGAGGCCAACGCCGTCAAATACTGCGTTTAGAAATTCCTGCGCTTGTGTGCAAACTTCTCTCATCTCGAACTCGCTCTTTTTGAATCGAAGCGAATATTTAATCACAACTATAGAGAACTTATGAAGCCCGTGCTGCGCTCAATTTTTTGTTATTAGCCCGCTCAGGTTTTTTCTCCGGCGG
>DATHJK010000305.1:0-7714 GCA_035316225.1 Pyrinomonadaceae bacterium | reverse complement strand
GCCTGGCCGGGCGCGAGATTCGAAAGGCGATCCCAAAGGCCCTCGTCCACGCCCCCGACCGAGCGTTTCAAGCGGCTGATGACGTTCGCGTCCGCGATTTTGTGCAGTATGTAGTTGTTGACGAGACCGAGCACTTCGTCCGGCAGGTGTTGGGGTAGCTGCGTGACGAAGACAAGGCCGAGCCAGCGCTTGCGCCCGCGCCGGGCGATGCGTGCGACCTGCTGAAAGAGCACGGGCATCTGCTTGATGCGCTCCGTCGAAAGAAACTCATGCGCTTCTTCGATGATAACAACGACGCGGCGCGGCAGCGCCTCTTCTTTCTTTTCGCCACCGGCTGGGCTATCGAAGGCCGATTCCCAATCTTCCTCGTGTCGGGGTTGCGCCTCCTTTTTCTTTTCGCTTGCCCTGTAGTTCTTGTCCTGCTGCTCATGCAGGCCGCGCAGGATTTCGGAGATGACAAGGTTGTTAATCTGCGGCGAGTCGGTATCGCTGAGGTCAATGATGGTGACACGGCCCGGCTGGGTCATCTCGTCATAGTCGGGCAAGCCTTCCGGCCTGTCGAAGATATTCATCCTGAGCAACCGTCCAAGGCGGCCTTGAACTTTTCGCCAACTCCGCCAGTTATCAAGTTTAGTTTCACTGATGATTTCCAATATCTTCGACCGGTTATCATGAAACTCTTTTGTGCCCAAGTAAGTGTCCTTCTCCTCTTTAGCTACTTTGTCGGCGCAGAGGCGCACAACGTCATACATATGCTGAAGTGTCATACGCGGAAAGCCACGTTCCAACAAGTCTAATTCACGCAGTTCCTGTTCCTCTTCCTTATTGGATGGATAAATCTTCAACTTCTGCAAAATGCGCCGTGTAAATTCAAAAGCCTTATCGAAACGATCCTGTTGAGCGTCGTTCAGTTCGAGAATCTCAATCATCGCCTCTGGTGAGATGTTGGCGAACTCTAAGCTAAACTCTTTATTGTCCGTGTAGTCTTCATTCGTACTTTCGCGACCGATGAGGCGGCGGATGCCGACATTCTTAACTCCCTTCGGCTCAATGCCACGACGAGCAAGGGCGGCCAGCATCTCTTGCATCTCATGCCCTTCAGCCTTCTCCATAATCTTCGTGTATTCGCCTTCAGTGTCGAATACAACGACCGCGACGCCACTCTCGGCCATCTTGCCGATGAGGCCCGAAACGGTCGTTGACTTGCCGCCGCCGGTTGTGCCAAGGATGCCGGTGTGGCGCGGAAATACATCTTTACGTGTCGAAGGCAGGGCGACGGGCATCTCTTCGAAGCCGACTGCGAGGCCGAGCAAGACATCGCCGCCGAGCTTTAACTTCTCCTGCGTCTCATTCTGATCGAGCACGAAGACAGGGCTGTTAGGAAGCGGGCGAAAGCGCGGAGGAAGCATCGTGCCGTCAACTTCTTCGCCCATAATTTCGACCTGCACGCGCCCGTGATAGCGTGGCATGAATTTCGCGCCTCGCACTGTGGTTGTTACAACTAGGGGCGCGTCCGCGCGCAATCCGTCAGGCTCGGCAAACGGCCCTTCGACCACAGCGCCCAGATACTGCCGGCCATCGCCTCCACGCTCGCCAGCCTTGCTCTTGATGCGCACCAGCGATTGCGAAGGCGTTTTACGAATCTCATCTGCGGGAAGAAGCACCGTCACGGTATTGTCCTTGCTGGTTGGCGTGTCGTACATCGTAAATCCCACCGAACCTCGAGACTCTTCGTCCTCCTTCCATTCCCCGCCTGCCTGATCAATCTCCTCTTCTAAAAGATCCATAAAGTCGTCTTTCATCTGCCTGCTTTCATCACTACCGTTCGTTTTCATGAGTTCGTTCAATTCGTCGCTGTTCTTCATAAATTACCTCCATTAACGAGTACGCGTTTCACGCTCGCCTAGATAGCGAAACGGCTCGCCAGCATCGGCGTGGGCCGTGTACACAGAAGAGCGGAAGTCATCAGCGCCGAACGTCGCGGCGCATACCGTGTCGGCCAAATCAATCAGCATCGGGAAGCCGCGATGCTCTTGTAGCAGGCTGTCGGCCATTGCTATATGCGCGGCCATCTCGGCGTAGTCAACGTGCGCGTAGAAGAGAAAAGGCGGTGCAGCTTCCCAAACGCGGTACACCCCGACGACCATCTCTGGGCCCACTTCATCACGGAGCTTTCTCATCACAGGTAGCGCGCCGCTCTCTTCACGGTAGCCGCCGTTTCTGATCAGGTTGTCAAGTTCAGGCTTGAGCGTCTGGAC
This sequence comes from Pyrinomonadaceae bacterium, assembly GCA_035316225.1. Lineage (GTDB taxonomy): Bacteria > Acidobacteriota > Blastocatellia > Pyrinomonadales > Pyrinomonadaceae > 3-1-20CM-3-53-8. The sequence continues at coordinate 5,456 of DATHJK010000305.1, read as the reverse complement.
GATGGCGAATTCGAGAGGCCGTAGGGCGTTGCCGATCATCAACCAGTGACGCTTGCGCGGCGCGGAAGGCACGAAGACAAATTTTTTGTGTTCGGCGTACCAACGAATCAGCTCGCCACTGATCTTGAGGCGCTCGCCCTTTGAGGCCCAAAGGCCGGTGAGAAGTTCGTAAGGGGCGGGGCTGCCGTGCCCCATGCGCCACGGCGACTTTGACTTCTCACGCAGGATAGCGCGCTCGGCGTAAGCCATGATGCCTCGGCGTGCGAGTTGGCTCAGCGATCTTTCATCATCCTGCCCCTGAGCCTCACGCTTCTCGCGCCGCTCCAGCACGGCCAGCACCTCCTCAACCGGGTCTTTAACCTGCGCGCGCAGATCGCGCCGGAAGAGGCGGTGGGCCCAAGAACCCTGTTGTCCCTGGTATGACACGAGGCATACGCCGATCTGCGTGATTGTGAGCGGCAGGGTGTCATGTACCACGCTCGTGCCATCACACGCTTCGACCCCGCCATTGAATAGGAGTCCCTTATGGACTCTCTCAAGGTCAGAGGCGCGCGCCTGCCAGACGCCGGCATTGGAGGGCGCGTCGGGTGCGGCGGCTAATCTGGGGAAGACTATTTTCCGCACCTGCTGCCGATACTCGCTCTCCTTTTTGAGAGCGTCCTCAACCTCTTGCTCAAGCCGCCCGAAGGCGGCGGCCAAATCTTCGCCGAGCGTCCATGTGTTCAAATCAAGCGTGTCGGCAAATCTCTCTCCGTAAGCGGACTCGAACTCGTCGGAGTCAGATGGTTGAGACGAACTATTATTCACCGCGCCGGCGACGCGCACGTTCATCCCCGCATGTTTACCCCGCACGCCTTTGCTGAAATCAATCGCCCGGCGTGATTTAGAGTCTTCCGCTTTCATAGTCTCTCCGTTCGCTAGGCTCCGGTCTACGCGCGCTGATAATGCGAATTGTACTGCTTCTCTCGGTATATGATAAGACGATCAATCGGCCCATGCTCGACTGGCCGACTGTCCAAAACCTATGCTCCGCATAAGAATGGGCCGGATCGTCAACGGTAACCTCTAAGGGATCGTAAAAAACAGTTGCCGCCTCCTCGAAAGCTACTCCATGCTCCTTTTGATTTGCCTGATTCTTCCGCTTATCCCAGATAACGCTAACTTCACCAAGGGCGAGACCCGTGCCTGCTGCGGTGGACACAATCCCATCTTTTTTCGCTCCCAGAGCGGGTAACTCCCCCTGTCCAGCGACTGCTCCACCTTTTCGCTCGTCGTCTTTCATCCCGCCGCTTCAGCCTCTTAAGTCCCTTCTGAACCATATACAGAGGGAAGGCGGCGAAGTTCGACAACTTTTTATCTCGACCTGAGCATTTCAACCCATGACGGCCCACGACCCGTGTCCTCAAGCAAAGACCATGCGTACGTGTCTGCAATCTGTGCGGGCAGGCCGAAGCGCTCGCACAGTACGCGCATCATCGCATGGTGGCGTGCGTGGAAATTGTCTCCCGATGTGTCTGCGATTGCTAAGACTTCCTCGGGCGGAGCCAATAGCGCCAGAGCTATACGGTCTGCCCGATCCTCTATCTTCCACACGCCCGGATGAGCCGAATTGATCGTTTCATCCCTCTCCATCAAGTTGGTATAGATGACAAGCGAAGTGCTGGCGAGGGCGGCGTGGACCCGCTCTGTGACGCTAGGATGTCGCAAGCCGTCAAGGACATCCCTTATTGCGTTACCGAATTTGGAGATGGCGGCTTCGCGCACAATCAGGTAATCAGACAGAAAATGTCCAAGTTCGTGAGCGATTGTAAATCTCTGCTCGTCGTCCGGGTCTGCTCCGTCAACAAAGATCGTGCCGTGTCCGCCGTAAGCGATGAGACAGCCGCGAACGGCGCGACTGCGGCAGTTGAAACTGTAGGAGACTCCGCAATGCGCAAGCCAGCCCTCAATAATATGTAGCTTGAGGCGAGGAAGTTTAGTGATGGCGACGGGAAGCGCGAGCGAAACAGATTTTCCCAGCGTGCGCGGGAAGGGTTCAGGCTCACCACACTGTTGCCAGAAGCGGTCTATTGCTTCCTGACTCACATTGTCCAGCCACATCACGGCCTCTTATTCTTCGGACTCTTCTTCATCTTCTGGCTTTTCCTCTGCGTCAACATCTTCATAACGATCACGGGCCGCGGCGAGTAAGCCCGCCAGAGGGTGGCTTGCTTCTGTTTCGCCTCCCGGCTCGATAAGCGCTTCAGGTCGTCCGGCAAGCTTTTCCAGCGCGTCAATTCGTCTCAAGATATGCGCCAGTTTCGCTTCGTCCACCAACGTATAATCGGCGATTTCACACACCTGTTCAGCGAAATCCGATGAGAGCGCGTCAGGACGCTTGCACAAAGATAGCCGCACGACCATGAGAGGCAATGTGCCAAGCTCATGCGCCAGGGCTTCATCCGTCAGATTCTCCTGAGCTTGATAAGTCGCCAGCACGTATGCCATGTAAAGAGGATCGCGGCGGAGCCGATTCGCCAGCATTAGCAGGGGCGCGGACAATTCTTGCTCGGTCATCGTCGCCTCCTCACTTCCGGTATTACCTTCCTCTCAATAATCTTCTTGATGCGGTCTTTATGGCGCTTAACCGTTTTCTTCCGTTCTGCGAATGGACACTGCGTAATGCCCAGAACTTTTGCGTAATCGTTTGTCTCACGAATCCCCATGGTCATCAGGGCAACGATGCGCAAGTCCGTTGGATCAGAGATATACTTCTGTACTTGTTGTATGATCTCAGCCTGGTAAGCATTGCTGACGAGCGCTGTCTCTGCATCCGGCTTATTCTCATCTGCCATTTGATGTACAGTCCTGGCTTCATCAAGTTCGACAACTTTCTTTGCGGAAGCCGACTGCCCCAGGCTGTTGAGTAAATAGGTTTTGGCGCGGATGCGCAGGTACGTGAAGAGGCTTGACCTGGCAGGCTCGAATTTCTCAGGATGCTCGAAATAGTTAACGAGAGCGTCTGTGACAGCCATATCTATGAGATGCTGGTCTCCTATCTGCTTGAACTCACTTCTCAAGCTCTTGATTAAGAGATGCATAAACAACTCCGCAATTTCGCTCGTGGCGGTGGGTCTTTTGTCGAGCAAGCGTTGGTGTAAACGCTCGCCTTCCTGCTTTAGATTGGCGGTCTGTGAAGACATGAGTTTGATTTAAGGAGTTTTCTGGAAGATGAGGACGTATTCAGTATCCATACGCCTGCCGAAAGCCTCCTGCATGTAAGGTAAGATACGTTTGCCTAAGCAAATAGTACGGGCGTGGCAGTATTTTAATCTGAGCCTGTGCAAATGGCCGATCTCGGCAAATACGCGTTGGGTCGGGACCTCAACTCTACGGATGTGCGAGGGGCAAACTACGATGATGGCATGCCTCCCCTCTTTAAGCACGCGCGCGATCTCGCTGAAGACCTGGTACATGTCAACAAAATAGCGATGAATGCGCTTGGCGTGTGCGCTCGAATATTGGGCGATATTTGTCAGGATGAGAGGCGCGAGGTCGAGTTGCTCCAGGCAATCGTCAATAGTAAATTCATTAGGCCAACGACCGCGTTCACTGCCCACGTACGTGGGAGCGTTGGCCCGATACTCTTCAAGGCTCACGCCGAGGACATCTCGCATCCACGCGACGGCAAGAAAGTGGCCGCGTGGGTAATCAAGCGCTGTCGCATATGGCGGTGAAGTGAAAATCAGATCAACCGTTTCGCTTCTTACACGCAGCCGACGCGCATCGCCCAGACGGGCATCTGTCTTGATACCAGTGGTCTGCCAAGACTGTGCGCAAAAATCTGCCATCTGTTTACGCATTGAGCGAATGCGGGCCGCGAATTTTTCCACAACGTCCGGCGTTTCGTCGTGCTGCCAGTGGTGATGCCTTGAATGTATGATGTCACGGGCATTAGCGACGCTTGTCTTAGCTAGAATGAGCGAGGAAAAGGCGACCCAAAAGAAGTTGCGCACAGATTCTCTCATCTGCGTGTGGGTGATGTGATATGCAAGGATCGCTAAGGATGCGGAGACTTTTTTATCGAACCAGTAATCACGATTATCGAAATCAGGTGGCGTCGCGCGCTCACGCAGGGCCGTTGATATTCGCCTGGATCGGAGGGCAGCTATATCATTGAGAGTTTTTCGATGGATTCTCTCATATGCTTGCTCGATCCATCCGTCTTGCACCCTGCTTGATTTTACCTGAGCGATCAGCCGTGCTAGAGGGTCAATATCATAGCCGACGGCATGACGGCTCATCAGTTTGGCCTCGACGAGCGTCGTCCCGCTACCCGTCATCGGGTCCAACACTTTCTCCCCAGGCCTTGAGTAATAGCGCAGGCCGTAATTAACTAATTGCGGAGGGCATTTGGCAGCATAGGCGTGAAGGCCGTGCGTGGCGAAGAGAGTATTATGAGCAGCGAAATCAAGGTCGGCCATGAGGATTCTAGCACCATTAGATTAGTCTCACTCCTGAACACCGCAAATTATGTATGCATCCCTATAATTATACAAGGATTTCCAGGTAGATGACTTATCGAAGATAGTATTAAGTTTTGCAGGATGCGCTGCAAAGGTTCTACTCGGACGACCTTATCACCGCTGCAATTTCAGGCAGCCATAAGCTCAAACATTAAAAGCATCACCGCCACAAGTTCACGCACCTGCTCTATAGTAGAAACCTGTTGCGCTAGATGTGAGTTTTCTGCGCGCTCAATCGCGGACTTCGAAGGCTCCACCTGCTCAGGCGCTCCTACCAACTTCGTTTTGTGATCATGGGTCTCCGTCTTATCCTGTAAGGCATGCTCGTTCCGCTTTTCTTGGGGCCGGCTGTACTCATTATTCCTTTCCTCCGCTTTCCGGTAACAATCAAGGAAGCCAAGGTCAACAAATTGCATAACGGCGACAACCGGGTATTCGGCATCATCGTGACCGGCGCCAACCGTATGGAGGAAGTCGACGAGACAGAGAGACAAGTTATCATTCCAGCCATTACCCTCACTCGTCTTATACCTACGTGACAACTCTCCGCAGCAATAACAGTTGAAGCCTTCGATACTCCCTTCACCTCACTAAAACAGCCGCCCGGATAATTGCGGCAGTGTAAAGGGAGCACATCCCTTGCCTTTGTCAGTTTCAGCCACTTTTTTGGTGAAGATGAAACCCTTGTCTTTAATGCGAGTCGTAGTCTTTGAGCCGTCGTCTTCGTTGCGCGTCTCGGCGACGTGCACAGGGAAAATGATTCCCCTCTCGACCGTTTTAGTCCGGTGGGTTCTCTTCCGCGTCTCAGCGTGGTAGGTGTCGGCAGTCCTATTCTGGAAGATGAATCCTTCCGTCCCGTCTTTGGTCTTGGAGAACTTCTCTTTGGTCTTCGGGTCATAAGCGACGGCCACCCTATCGACGAAGATCAGCCCTTCGTCATTCATCTTGACT
>DATHJK010000304.1:0-4223 GCA_035316225.1 Pyrinomonadaceae bacterium | reverse complement strand
GCGCTGGTGATTGCGGCTGACGAAGGCGTGATGCCTCAGACGGAAGAGCATTTCGACATATGCCGACTGCTTGGAGTAAAGAACGGTCTGGTCGTCATAACGAAGAAAGATACTGTTGACGAAGAGTTGCTCGAACTCGTGCGAGAAGAGGCAATTGATCTGGTTGCGGGATCGTTTCTTGAAGACACGCCTTTGCTGGCTGTCAGCTCGCGCACGGGCGATGGCATTGAAGAGTTAAAAGAAGCCTTGCGCGAAGTCGCTCGGAAAATCCCTGCGCGCTCTGCGTTGATGATCGCGCGGCTTCCCGTTGATCGCTCTTTCACGATGCGCGGATTCGGCGCAGTCGTCACGGGCACACTCGTCGCCGGAGAGATTCAGGAGGGCGACGAGATGGAGTTGCTGCCCGAAGCCAGGCGCGTGCGTGTGCGTGGTATTCAGGTTCACGGCCAGTCGGTCAGCAGAGCCGAAGCAGGGCAGAGGACTGCTTTGAATCTGGGGGGCGTAGAGGCGGCGCAGGTTGAGCGCGGGATGGTGCTGGCTCCTGTGTCCAGATTGCGGGCGACACAGATACTGGACGCGCGCGTCGATGTGTTGAAGAGCGCGCCGCGAAGTTTACGAACACGCTCGCGCGTGCGTGTACACATGGGCGCTGCTGAAATCCTCGCGCGTGTGCGCGTGCTCGAAGCCTCGAACGAGATTCAGCCGGGCAACTCCGGTTTCGTTCAGCTTCGTCTTGAATCCCCTGTCGCTGCGCTCCCCTCCGAGCGTTTCATCATTCGTTCTTACTCACCTTCACGCACAGTAGCTGGCGGCTTGGTGCTGGACGCTTTTGCCCAGAAGCATCGCGGGCGCGAGATGTCCGGCGTGCGCTCTCGTCTGGAATCTTTGTTAAGTGCCGACCGTGCCGGACAACTCGCGCTTCGTGTAGAGGCTGCGGGCGAGCAAGGATTGTCGCGCGCCGATTTGGTCGCGCACACGGGCTGGCGCGATGAGATTCTTGACGGCGCAATTGAGGAGGCCAAAGCGCGCGGCGCAGTTGTGGATGCCGAAGGACGCCTGCTGAGCCGCGAGAGTTTCGATCAACTGGGTCGAGCGGCTATAGAGGAGGTCGCGGCGTTTCATAAACAAGAACCCCTTTCACGCGGACTCGCGCGCGAGACTTTGCGCGAGCGTCACTTCACGCATCTCGCGCCGGAAATCTTTCGCGCTGTGGTCTCTAATCTTGAAACGAAGGGTGCGCTCGTCTCCGAAAAAGATGTGGTGCGCGCAAGCAGCCACAATCTTGAGCTTTCGACGGCGGACGCGGCGCTCAAAGGGCGCTTGGAAGAGGTTTACAGAGATGCGGCGCTGGAAGCTCCGACCTTCGACGAAGCCTTGCAGAGAACCGGACAGAGCAGCGCCTCGCGCGACCGCGCACGAAAAATTCTGCAACTACTGATTGACGCAGGCACGCTCGTGCGCGTCACGAACGACCACTACTTTCACCGCGAAGCGTTAGACCGTCTCACCGAATCCTTGCGCGCTTATGCAAGAGAGCACGAACCTGACCGCCTGATTGAGGTTGCCGCCTTCAAAGACCTCGCTCGCGTCTCACGCAAATACGCCATCCCTCTTCTGGAATACTTAGACCGCGAACGCATCACACGCCGCGCAGGCGACCGAAGGATGATATTGTAAGGCGAGAAGATAAAAGCCAGAGGAGAAAAGGTAAAAGTAAAAGGCAAGGTGGAAACCAGTTCTAAATAATTTGCTTTTGTCCAGGCTTCTGTCTTTCCCTCCCGTCTTCACTTTTGCTCTTTACCTTTCCCCTTTCTGTCGGTTAACATGCACGCGCGTAAAGAATCAAGGGCGTCTGGCGGGGGCACACTCCCCGGACACTCTATAGCTTAATAGGTTCTCACGCTGAACTCTAAATAGTGTGCGTTAAGGCTTTTTTCTCAGCCGATTTAACAAGAAAACGAACGCTGGAGGTTCATTATGTTAGATGCATTGACCTGGATTGTGGGTCTCGCGGCGACCGTTTTTGCCGTTTACGAGTATTACAAGTTTGCGACCTTCCCGCAGATTCAGGGGGGACACACGCATCTGTGGCTCGCTATCGGCGCGACCGTCGTGGCCTTCGCATGCGCGCTCATTTTCTTCGTGCGCCGCGTTAACAAGGAAGAGGAGATTCACATAACGCAGTAGCGCCGCTCGATGACCCGCCCGCATTTGCCCTACGTGGCGGGTTTCGGCGGCCCCTTTTTGGACGAGCCGCGCGCGCTTGAAGCGGTTTTGAGCTATTGCGTCTCGCGCCCGCGCCCCGGCTCGTGCCAAATTGGAAACCTTGACGCCGTTTGCGCGTGCCGGAAGCAGAAGCCTGCCTCTATTCGCGGCGCAAACGGCGCTTTAATTTTGCCAAAGCAAATTTCAATTGAATGCCATTTGGAATTCGCATTCACCGCCATCACCCGCGTGAGATTTCGCATAGAGCGCAGAGAAAGAGAGTCGAATATTTCTCAAGACTCTTCGAGCGAGACCCTCTGCGCTCTTCGGCGGTGCAGTTATTAGCTGCACTCGATTGAAAAGAGCTATGAAGCTCTCTTAAATTTCAGACGGCGTAATGAGCGCCCGAGGAGAGATACGCTGAAATGCTCGCCATCGTCTTTAATCTGATTCAAACGGAGACGCGATACACTCCGCCTTCATACTTCGGTATAGTAGCGATAGGTCTTCTGCTGGCAGGCATCATAGGCTGGCTGGTCGCCGCAGTGTTGGGATTTGCGCGTGCGCGAGCCTTTGGCCCGGCAGTGCGCTGGTTCGCGCTCGCCTCCGTTTGCCTGATCATCTATCACCTGCAATTTCTCGTTCTTGCATTCGGACTGATACAGAACGATAACGACTTGGTGCTCAGCGTCGGAGCTTTTTTTAATCTCTTCGTAGTTCTTGGCTCGGTCTGCGCCATCATAGGCTTCATCAATCTGACCAGCGCCCCGCGTTAATATCTTGCGGCGCTCGGCGCGGCGCGGGTTCGATGTCCCCTCCAGCTAAGGCACATGATAAGAAGAGTGATTTTCGGGGCTGCGCTCGTAATCGTTGCGAGCGCAGCCGTTCTCTTTTTGACGCGGGAGCAGCCTGGGAAGCGAGCCGCGCCGCGCGGCTTCGTCACCACAAACGGCGCGCGCTTCGAGATTGACGGCGAGCCTTTCCGCTTCACCGGCGCGAATGTCGCCGTCATCTACGGCGATGACGAACGCGAGAACATGCCGCAAACCTTCAGAGAAGCCGCGCAAGACGGATTGAGCGTTGTGCGTATCTGGGCTTCAGGCGAAAGCGGAGCGGATGACGGGACATCGGCGGGCGTTGTGCGCGGCACTTGGCTCAGCCAGCATCCGTTTCGTCGTGGGCCGGAGGATTGGAACGAAGAGGCTTTCGTCAATCTTGACCGTATCATCGCGGAAGCTGCCGGAAACAACCTGCGCGTGCAGATCTGTCTGGGTAACTGGTGGCGCGACACGGGCGGCGTCGTGCGCTACCTGCGCTGGGTCGGTGTCGCGGATGCTGCTGACGACACGCAGCCTTTCGGCATAAACCTTGATCGCGCCATGCTCTTCTATACGAACGAGGACGCCAGGCGGCTCTACCGCGAGCATGTCAACAAAATAGTGACGCGCCGCAACTCGGTTACGGGCACGCTCTACGCTGATGACCCCACGATCATGAGCTACGAGTTGATGAACGAAGCGCAGGCAGCGACAGGCCGTTGGCAAGAGCGTAGAGCATGGATAGCCGAGATGAGCCGCTACATAAAATCGCTCGACCCCAATCATCTAATCGCGCCGGGCACATGGGGCTATCGCACTTCATGGGAGCGGCGCGAATGGCTGCTGGATCACCAGCTTCCCACGATTGATTACTGCGATGTGCATCTATACCCGCGCGACGATCTGAACAGCTACGTTGATTCGCCTGCGGCGCTGAGAGAGTTTATTGACAATCGTGTGGCAGCGGCCATTTCGATAAAGAAGCCGCTGGTCTTCGGCGAGTTTGGTATACCGGCTGAAGGATATAATGGCTCTTCACAGATAGAATGGTTTCACGCTTTCTTCGACGGCGTGCTTCAATCCGGCGCTGGCGGCGCTGTCTACTGGATTCTCACGCACGACGCGCAGCGCGTCTACGGCATAACTTACACCGTACGGCGCGACGAGCAACTTCGCGCAGAAATTCACAGCGCCTCCGAA
>DATHJK010000303.1:0-5740 GCA_035316225.1 Pyrinomonadaceae bacterium | reverse complement strand
CGCGCGCCCTATCTCAAAATTCAGACCTGACGCTTCGGCCAACCACTTCACCCAGCGCGCGTCCTCCGCCCCGGCTTTGCCCCGTAAGCCATGGTTTAGATGGGCTGCTATGGGCATAAAACTCAAAAGATTCGCTTTAACTAATTCGCCCACTGCAAGCAGTAAAGCGGTTGAATCAGCCCCGCCGGAAACGGCCAGTACGATCCGTTCGCCTGTAGCAGACAGAGACAGCCGCCTCCATTCTGCCAATAGACGGAGCGCGAACTTTCCCGCCTTTCTCCTTGCGCCATCTGCTCGCATGAGATTTAAGAGATGATCATAGTGCCAGTGCCTTCGTTTGTGAAGACTTCGGAAAGAAGCGCGTTGCGCAGGTTGCCGTTGATGATGTGCGCGCTGTGCACGCCGCGATGAAGTAGCTCGATAATGTTCTGAAGTTTGGGAATCATGCCGCCCGTGGCCGTGCCGTCCGTGATTAAAGCTTCCGCTTCCGTTACGGTCAGGCGTGAGAGTTTCGTCTGAGGATCACTGGATTTTAGGTAAATTCCGTCAACGTCGGAGAGCAGTATCAGCTTTTCAGCTTCGAGACGGACGGCAACTTCAGAGGCAATCGTGTCGGCGTTGATGTTGAAGACGCTGCCTTCCGAGTCAGCGCCGAGCGAAGAGACTACGGGCAAGTAACCTTGATCTAAAAGAACGCAGAGCAGCCGCGCATTTATCTCCAGCACGTCTCCGACATGGCCGAAGTCAACGTGCTCGCGCTCGCCCGTCGCGCGGTTAAGTATCTCTTTCGGCGGGCGGCGCTCTGCGTGGACTATGTTCCCGTCAACGCCCGAAAGCCCGACTGCTTCGACTCCCCTGTGACGAAGCGCTGCGAGGATGTCCGTGTTTATCTTCCCCGCAAAAATCATCTTCGCCATCTCAAGCGTTGCGTCGTCGGTCACGCGCCGCCCGTTGATGATCGTCTGCTCTACGCCCATCAGCGAGGCAAGGTCGGACAACTGCTTCCCGCCGCCGTGAACGACGCAGACACGTATGCCTACCTGATGAAGCAGCGCGAGTTCTTCAGCAAGCGACAGAAGATTTTCGCGGTCTTCAGTGGCCTTGCCAGACATCTTCACAACGAAAGTCTTCCCTTTGAAGCGCTGAATGTAGGGCAGCGCCTCGCGCAGAAGATCAAGGCGAACTTGGTTGGAGATTTCCGATTGAGTTTGAGCCATATAACAAATTCTCACGCTGGAGACGCAAAGGCGCGAAGAGAAGACGCAAGTCAAATCAGCGCTCAACCTCTTTGCGCTCCTTGCGCCTCCAGCGTCTCCAGCGTGAAATCCCCTGACAATTCAACTCACAACACACTCAAGCTAACAACCTCGCCATAATCGCCTTCTGCACGTGCAGGCGATTCTCCGCCTCGTCAATCACGACGGAAGCCGCAGAATCAATCACGCCGTCCGTCACAATTACATTCCTACGCACGGGCAGACAATGCATGAAGACGGCGCTATCAGTCCGATTCATCTTCTCTTCGTCCACAATCCACTTGCCGCGATACTGCGCGCGCTCCTCCATGTCTTCATCAGGGCTGCCGTAGAACATGCGCCCCCCCCAACTCTTGGCGTACACCACTTCTGCGCCGTCGAATGATTCTTCACAATCGTTCGTCACGATCACTCTTCCGCCCGCGTCGAATGCGTGCTCGTTAATCTCTCGCATCAACTCGTCATCCAACTCGTATCCACGCGGGTGCGCTATCGTCAGCTCGTGCCCCATCTGCGCCGCCGCCAGAGCGAAACTGTTCGGCACGGCCATAGGCAACGGCTTGGGATGCCACGCCCACGTCATCAGCACACGCTTGCGCCCCGCGCCCAACTTCTCCCTGATAGTCATCATGTCCGCCATAGCCTGACACGGATGATGCATTGCCGATTCCAGGTTGATAACAGGCACGCCGGAATATTTCGCAAACGCATTCAGAACAGGGTCCAGCCTCTCCGCTTCCCAATCCTTCAGAGCCGCGAACGTTCTAACTCCTATGCCGACACAGTATCGCCCCAACACGCGCACGAACTCCGCAACATGCTCTGTCTTATCCCCATCCATCACCACGCCGTCTCTATGCTCAAGCGTCCAGCTAGTCGCGCCCGGCTCCAGAACGACAGCATTTCCGCCAAGCTCGAACACGCCCACCTGCATAGAAGCGCGCGTGCGCAGAGATGGATTGAAGAAGACCAGCGCAAGGGAGCGCCCCACGAGCGGCATACCGCGCTCGTCGCCGCTCTTGAATCTCAGCGCAGACTCGATCAACCCTTCAAGCTCTGCGCGCGTCCAGTCTCCTGTTGTCAGAAAGTCCCTCGTCATAACTTACTTAAAAATCTCTTTCAATGCTTCTATAAAAAGCTCCGCCTCTACGCTTTTCAAACAGAGCGGAGGCAGAAGCCTTAAAACGTTCGCGTCCGAAGAAGTTCCCGTGATGATTCGCTTCTCAAGCAGCTTCTCGTGAACAGGAGCGGCCTTTTCTTTGAACTCTATACCAAGCAGAAATCCAAGCCCGCGCACACGCTCGACCTGCGGAATTTCCGACAAGCGCTCGCGCAGATAGCTCTCAACCGCTTTCACGCTCTCAAGCATTCCATCCTGTTCAATCGCTTCGAGCGTAGCGGTAACAGCAGCCATCGCAAGCATACCGCCGCCAAAGGTTGTGCCCAGATCGTTCTCCTTGATGTGCGAAGCTATCTCCTCATTCACAAGACACGCGCCGACGGGCACACCGCTTCCCAGCGCTTTGGCAAGAGTAACTATGTCGGGCACAACACCTGCGCTCGCCGCGCTACCGGCAAAGAACCATTCGCCCGTGCGGCCTACGCCCGTCTGCACTTCGTCGTAAATTAAGACTATCCCGCGCTCTGTTGCCAGTTCGCGCAAAGCCTTGTAAAAATCCGGCTCGGCCATGCGCACGCCAGCCATTGACTGAACAGGCTCAAGCATGATGGCAGCGACCCCTTCGTCAGCAACTTTTTCAACCGATTCAATATCGCCGAACTCTGCAAACAAATGCCCCGGCACGTTTGGCTTTCCAAGCTCACGGTATTTCCCCAGCGCGGTCGCGCTTATAGCATCCGCCGTTCGACCGTGAAAACCATTGCTGAACGTTATTATCTTCTCTCTTCCCGTAGCCATGCGAGCCATTCGCATAGCATTCTCGTTCGCCTCGGTCCCGGAATTGCAGAAAAAAGCTTTCGTCAAAAAAGAAGGAGAGAGAGAGACTAATTTCTCAGCCGCTCGCGCGCGAGTCTCTGAATAAACCAGATTCGAGTAGAAGAGAAGCTTCTCCGACTGCTCACGAATCGCAGCGACAACGTGCGGGTGGCAGTGTCCCGTGCCCGCGACCGCGTGACCACCATATAAATCTAAATATCTCTCGCCGTCGCTCGCGTAAACCCACACGCCCGCGCCACGCTCCGCAGCCACAGGCATCTTCTTGTAAGTAGCAAGCTGGAAGCGGTCTTCCAGTGCTTTAATCGAATCAACGGTTGAAACTGTTTCTGCTTTCATCCTGCCCTTGCTCCATCCGGGACGCTACTTTCGGGAACTGCCAGCACTGGGCGAATGCGGTCAGCGTACCCTACATCGAAAAGCATCCCTTCAGAAATTTCGCCAGCCATCTTTTTCGGCTCCAGATTTACGACGAACAACGCCTGGCGTCCTTCAATCTCCTTCACATTCTCTCGCTCCTGCTTCATACCGGCCAGAATAGTTCTTTTATGATCGCCGAAATTCACGGTGAGCTTGACCAGCTTGTTCGAGCCACGCACCTCTTCAACCAGCTCTATAGTTCCGACGCGCACGTCAATCTTATCGAGCACGTCGAAAGAGATGAGCGGCTTAATGGCTGCGACTCGAAAACCCTCTTCTTTAGAGACGACGGACGATAGACCATCGACCATAATCTGCTCTTCATCTATATTTATCTTATCGTCCATCGTCCATCATCTAATTTATGGATTACTCCCGGTCAACATCAAGCCAGTCTTCTCATCAAGGCCGAACATCAGGTTCATGTTCTGCACGGCCTGACCCGCCGCGCCTTTCACAAGATTGTCAATCGCACTGAATACAACTAGCTGGCGTCCGCGCACGGCGAACCCTATGTCGCAGAAATTCGTAGTCTTCACCCAGTTGATGTCCGGCGACCCTTCTACAAGTCGAATGAAAAAAGAGTCATGATAAAAATCTGCGAAGAGGGCGCGCACTTCCGTCGCGGTCATCTCGTTTTTCATCTCGGCGTACAGGGAAGCGAAGATGCCGCGCGCAACCGGAAGAGAGTGAGTCATGAAAACAAGCTCGCTCGTCCAATCGCCTACGGCGCGCAACTCCTGCTCTATCTCAGGCACGTGCTGGTGCGTGAAAGGCTTGTAGGCGTAGAAAGAGTTCATGCGCTGCGGGTGATGCGTGTTCGCAGCCGCCTTCGCGCCCGACCCGCTCGATCCGGTCTTCGCATCAACAATCACGCGACCCGTTAAGATATTGTTAGCAACCAGCGGCGCAAGACCGAGCAGCGTCGCCGTCGCAAAGCATCCGGGGTTGGCAATGAGCCGTGCGCTGCGTATAGTTTCGCGGTTGGTTTCCGTCAACCCGTAAACGAATTCGCCCTGAAAATCCATAGCGCCATGCTCGCGCCCGTAATGCTCCTTGAAAACGTCGCCGTCACGAAGACGAAAATCGCCCGACAAATCAATCACCTTCACGCTTTCAGGCAAGCGAGGCGCAATCTCCATAGCCTGCCCGTGCGGCAGAGCAAAGAAGATGCAATCGTAATCTCTTAAGCTCTCTAAATCTTCCGATGCACGCTCGAATCTTAAACGGGTAAGCCCGTAGAGATTTTTATGAACTTCGGAAACAGCCTTGCCTGCCTGCTCGTTCGCCGTCACGAGCGAAACTTCTGTGCCGGGATGAAGCAGCAGTATGCGAAGAAGCTCCGAGCCGCCGTAGCCGGAGCCGCCGAAGATTGCTATGCGCAGGCGCGAAGATGAATTAATAGCTGTCATCACATTCCCCCATCGCTCAGACCTGTTCGAGCGCCTGCGTGAAATCCCTTATCAGGTCGCGCTCGTCTTCCAATCCGCACGAGACGCGCACAAGCCCAAGACTGATTCCGGCCTCGTTCAACTGTTCCGGCGTGAGACTGTGTTTCCACATAGCCGCCGGATGAACCACCAGCGTTTCGACTCCGCCAAGACTCGCTGCATATGCGGCGAGTTTCAACTTGAATATAAAACGCTCGGCCATCTCGTAGCCGCCGCCTAGCTCGAAGCTCATCATCCCTGTGAAACCGCGCATCTGTCGTCTCGCCAGTTCGTGCTGCGGGTGCGATTCGAGTCCGGGATAAAAGACGCGCGCCACTTTCGGGTGCGATTCCAGAAATTGCGCAAGCGCCGTAGCGTTTCTGTTGTGCCGCTCGATTCTTAATTCGAGCGTGCGAAGGCCGCGCAGCAGAAGCCAGGCGTCGAAAGGACTCAGCACCTGACCCGAAACGATTGCGAAACCCCACACGCGCTCTACGAATTTTCGGGAACTGACAAGCACACCAGCGGTCACGTCATGATGGCCGCCCAGGTATTTCGTACCCGAGTGAACCACCGCGTCAAATCCAAGCTCAAGAGGTCGCTGGTTAATCGGCGTTGCGAACGTGTTATCAACAATCGTCATGATGCCCCGCTCGCGCGCCAGTTCCGCCACGCGCGCG
>DATHJK010000302.1:0-23245 GCA_035316225.1 Pyrinomonadaceae bacterium | reverse complement strand
GCGCAGGAAATGAGCAGGAGGTGGCTGTAAAGCTCGGCAGGCGTGAACACCAGATGCCGCGAGCTTTCGCAATCCCTCAACTGAGCGACGAGCAGCGCCGCCAGCTTGAAGATTTAGGTCGTCGCGGCGGCAGCTTCAACATGGTAATTGGCGCTCAGCGCCGTATCGGCGTGACTACGGCAGAGTTGACCACACAACTCGCAGATTATTTCGGCGTGCCCGGCGGTCATGGGCTGCTCGTCACTTCTGTCGCGGACAATAGCCCTGCGGCGAGAGCCGGAATCAAAGCCGGAGATGTGATTACGGCTGTTGACGGCAGCGCTGTGGAGGATTCCATGGACCTTATAAGCGCAGTCAACCGCCAATCGTCAGGCGACGTGACGCTCACCATCATACGTGAGCGCAACCAGCGTACAATCAAAGTTACGCCGGAGCAGCGCCGGGCCGGTGATTTCGAGCTTCACGAGATTACCCCGCAAGTGGGGCAGATAAACATTCCGCCCATGAACATTCAACTGCCGCGAGTTAATTTCGTGTCGCCACAGATGAATCTACATATGCCCCGGATAGTGATACCGCCTATGCCGCGCATAGAGATGACCGTGCCCCGCATCATGCGATTGCCTGGCATGGGCGTAATGTAAAGATACGCGAGCCAGGGGGGACTCCGTAAGGGGTGACTTGAACATAGCCCGGTACTACTTCAATGCCGGGCTATGTTTAATTGTCTCTTACAGGGAAGCCCCGAAAAAGAGTTGCCATCTTCAATTCACACCATTCCTTCCTAAAACTCAAAGAGAACGAAAAGCTTTCGCACAGGTATCGCCAAGAATTTCTGCGACGCTTTTTGAGAGAAAACATTCGCGTGAGAAATTTTCAAGGGAGATAGGAGAATGGCTAATACTATGCAAGAAGCACTTCAGAACGCGGGGTTGATTAACGAGCATGGGGAGATCAATTTGCAACCGGGTGATGGCAGTGTAAACGTAGGCGAAGTGGAGCGATGGGCTTCGGCTATTGGAGGCGGGGCGCTTGCGCTCTACGGTCTTGCGCGTGGGTTTCAGCGCGGCGCATGGGACGGATTCGTGCTGGCGCTCGTGGGTGGCGCGCTCGTCTATCGCGGCGTCTCAGGGCATTGCGATCTTTATCAGGCAATAGGCGTCAACACTGCCGGGACGGATGGCGAAACAAAGCGCAGTCCGGTCGTGAGCGTTCCCGCTAACCGGGGCACCAAGGTGGAAAAGAGCGTGACGATTAACAAGTCGCCCGCAGAGCTTTACCAATTCTGGCGCAATCTTGAAAACCTGCCGCATTTTATGAGTCATCTTGAATCCGTGCAGGTCACGGATGAGAAGCGCTCGCACTGGATTGCGAAAGCGCCTGCGGGAAGCACAGTCGAATGGGATGCGGAAATCTACAACGAGAAGGAGAATGAACTGATAGCGTGGCGCTCCTTGGAAGGCTCGGACGTTGACAACGCGGGCAGCGTACATTTTGAAGCTGCGCCGGGGGGGCGCGGTACAGTTGTGCGCGTTGTTCTCAAATATGACCCGCCTGCCGGACGCATTGGCTCAACTCTGGCAAAGCTTTTCGGCGAAGAGCCTTCGCAGCAGATTGATGAAGACCTGCGCCGCTTCAAGCAACTGATGGAAGCAGGCGAGGCTGCGACTACCGAAGGGCAACCTTCAGGGCGCAGCGCAAAGGCAGGCAAGTAAAGAGATGGGGTGAAAGGGAGATAGGTGAAGGGGGAAAACGAGTGAAGCGCACTATGCTTCCCCCTTTCGTTCAAGGGGAATATAAGATGAAAGAAAATGAAGAGCGGAAAGATAGACAGAGCGATCAATCTTCGTCAGCGGAAGAGAATCAATCGGGCGATCCGGGCAGAACGCCCGGCGCTGCCGAAGGAGACCGCCAAACGGTTGAGCAGGATTTGAGAGATAAAGAGAGCGAGAAATAGTTTCTATAGAGGCAGAGACAAGTCCTCCACCCGTTCTATATTACCGGAGAGAGCAGACGAGAATTAATAGAACACTGGCAGAGGACTTGTCCTTGCCCTTACTTTTAGAGCGGCTCGCTTATCTTCTCTCTGAAAAGTGTAGGAGCTATCTTGCCGCCATCGGTCTGATACTTCGCAAGTTCCTCTGCGAAATGAACGGCCTGCTCTACTTTCACCTTCGGAGGCATGGGCGGCTCGAACTGGTTAACCACTACTTCTATGAGCGCGGGCTTGTTTGAAAATAGAGCGCGCTCCAGCGCGGGGCGAATCTCTTCGGGCTTCCATTATGCCGTTGATTCCGTCGCCGGGAATTCCGAAGATCGTATCAACTCCCCACCTGATGATGCCTTCCACCAGCACATCTGCGGCTGTCTCTGTCATAGAGTTCCCTCCCTGTTCTCGAACCTTAATGAATAGAATTAACCGAACAGAATTACGCTTCATTTTGCTCGCATGCGTGGGCAGCACAACTTCTGGGGAGAACTGTTTTGTGGCGTTTGAGAATCAGAATACGCCTTTGTGATGAAAGCTGTAAAAACGGCCTTCAAAAGATGGCGAAATGGAGTTACGATGTGTTCGGTAAAAGGTATGAAAACTCAGACCAAAAATGCTGCCACCATTTTGGCATTTGTCGTGGGAATCGTGAGCGGGATAGTGACCATTTATTATGCTCCGCCGGGTAGGATGCGTATCATTGCAATCTTAATACTTGTAATGACATTTCTCAGTTTGTTTATCTGGCGTGGCTTTGATCTGTTGCGGTCACGGCGGAGGACATCTCCACTTCCTGAGGTGAATGGAGTTAAGGCTGCTACCGCCAAGTATAGTATCGAGCAAGCGGCACCTGAAGAGATAGATTGGATAGCTCAACTTGAAGCTCACGTATATTCACAGAAAGACGCCGTGCCCAAGTTTATCCTAAAGGAGTGGTTTAATACTAACCCAAACGGCTTCTCAATCATCCGTATGAATGGACGAATGATAGGACATATAGACATTCTACCTTTGCGCCCGTCGACGCTTGAAATCTTCCGAGAAGGAAAGATTGTAGAAAGAGATATTCCGGGCAGCGGCTTATACACCTCAGAAGAGAGAGGTTCGATACAAAGCCTCTACGTGGAAAGTATAATTATTGAAGGACAAACATATATAAGGGCCAATGCCCTTATGCATCTATTATCCAATTTTGTGATTCTTATAAATCGAATTTGCGATCCAATCAATGTTGAAAACATCTATGCAATAGCTGCCACGCCGAGTGGAGAGCATATTTTAAAAAACCTTGGCTTTGACCAGATCAAAGGCGTTGGGGAAAGAAAAGATCAACATAAATTCTTCTCTAAAAAGGTCATTGATCTTGATAGAGAATTATCTGAAAGCTTCGGTAAGCGATATCCTTCGTTACAAAAGTACCAGCAACAAAAGCATAAACTTAAGTCATCTTCCAAGAGATTGAAGAACTGAAGAAAAGTGCAAACAAGCAGAGTTTTGTTATTCAGGAGCATCATGCGAGCCGCCTGCACTGGGATTTTCGGCTGGAGATTGGCGGGACATTGAAAAGCTGGGCTGTGCCGAAAGGCCCTTCGCTTGACCCGACCGTCAAACGTCTGGCCGTAGAGGTCGAAGACCACGCGCTCTCTTATCTGACTTTCACGGGCGAAATATCGGAAGGCCATTACGGCGCAGGCCAGGTTTATCGCTGGGACATTGGGACGTTTGAAATGGAAGAGGGCGAAGACCCACTCACAGAATGGAAGAAGGGCGCGCTCAAATTCACGCTTCACGGGAAACGTCTGAAAGGCTCGTGGCGTCTCTTCAAGATGAAAGGGCGCGAGGAGCGCGGACGCCCGCAGTGGCTCTTGCAGAAGGTGAAAGACAGGTACGCGGTTTCAGGTCACACGGCGGAAGTGATAGGAAGGTAGAAGTAAAAAGGTAAAGGACAAAAGATTTAGGATAGAAGCTTTATAGCTGTTTGCAATTGGGTGTAGCTCAAGGTCAGTAGCGCCTGAGAGAAGGGATGAGGGATGAGGGATGAGGGATGAAATGGGTTGAGTGGAATTGCGTGTTGACCTATTCACTCCTTCTTATTCATCCCTTCGCCCTCATCCCTCATCCCTTTTACTCCCCGCCCGGCTTTTAAGCAGGCTGTACTGACAGAAGATGCTTGTGTAAGGGGTTACATGCAATTGCACACCGCTATAAGAAGAATCCGGCTTCTCCCTCCCTTTTGTCTTTTACCTTTTTACTCTTCTGCTTTTTTAGTCCCCTGCTGCGTGTAGTGGTTCGCTGCCTCTGTTTATTTGCAGTTGGCTTGCGTCAATCATGTTCAAGCCCTTGATGGTCTCGAAGCCGGGAATGATCTCTTTATCCAGAGGCTTCATTCCGGCGTGGTTGCGCGGGCGGCCTGTGAAGTCAAGGTAAAGGTGCTTGCGCGTAAAGCGGTCTGGAACGCCTGCGAATCGCATCAGCGGGTACTTGATGCCGTTGCCGAACAATTTCTTGCCGAGCATGTTGTAATAAAGCGGCATCCCCAGAGAGAACTTGAAGTTGGCTTTCGAGCCGCCGTACCAGAATTCCAGATTATATTTCCAGCAGGTGAAGAAGAATTCCCACTGAAGGTCTGTCATCTCGATCAACTTCGCGCTCGATTTCTGCTCCATGCGCGTGTTCTCAAGCGGCACGAAGAAGGTGGGAACGAAAGTTCCTTTCGCATCTCGTAAATCCGAAAGGAGATCAAGCGATTGCCGGGTATCTTCATCCGTCTCGCCCGGCAACCCTATGATGAATGTACAGAACGGGAACCAGTTGTTACGGTTCAGAATCTCCATGCCTTTCACTACAACATCGCGCCATTGATGAGCTTTGTACGGATAGGCCTTGCCCTTCATGAAGATGTTGAAGAGACGCGGGCTGCCCGTCTCCAAACCTATGATAGGGTCAATCATGCATTGGTTCGGGTCTGTTGAATCTTTATGATGAACGTGCGAGTAGGGCACAAGATAAGGCGTCAGGCGCTCTATGATAGAAGGGTCTTTCACGACCGGAGCCATAGTGATGTGCGAGGTTTGTATGGTTTCAATGCCGGGCACGCTCTTTATACCTTTGAATAGCTCTATGAGCGCGGGCACGTTCGGCGTGAAATTCGGTAGCTGCTCGTAAAGGAACATGTCTTCCGAGGCGACCATGATCTCAGTAGCGCCCTCGCCCGCGTTCATGCGAACGCTCTCCATAATGTGAGAGAGCGGGAACGAGCGACCGACTTTCGTAGCGGGCGAGCAGAACTGGCAACCGCGCCCACACCCGCGCGTAATCTCTACCACTCCGAAAGTAGAACGATGACGAACGACCGGAATCTCTTCCACGCTCGGTTGCTTGTCCTTCGAGATTTTGATGATGCGCGGCAATGTTGGATCATTCTGGATGATGCGCTCGAACAAGTCTGTGAAGACAAGCTCTATCTCGCCGTCAATCAGGTAATCAATATTAAATTCGTCAAGGCGATCCGCTTTTTCAAGCTGCCATGCGCCGGGGCCGCCTACAATTATCTTCGGCTTATATTTTTTGATGACGGGATGCGTAATGATTTTTAGAAATTCGTAGGCATTCAACGGCATAAGGTTCTCGCCCGCGAGTTTAGAGTAAACGTCCGTCGCGTAGGAGATGCCGAGCGGGTTGTGCGCGTGGATGGCTAAGGCTTTCGTTTCAGGGCCTACGAATTTTTCAAGGTTTTCGAGATAACAGACTACTACATCGTCTTCCGCGTAATTTCTGAGCAGTAGAGTTTCGACCATACGCAGGCCGTTCGGCACATACTTGGCGCGACCGTCCGGCCATGATTCGTTCTCGAACGAGACCTGGCTGAAGAAAGTCTTGCTGTACTTGTGCGGGATGGTCGCAGACAACATCTGTTGCCAGATGCTGTGCTTGTACTCGCTGGCTTCCGTGTTGGAAGCCGTCAAAACTATTAACGGTGATCCCACGTGCGTTTTGCCTCCGTTAAGATTACAGTGGTGAATTATTTTCAGGCACTTAAGGAGGAGTCCTGATAAACTGACCCTTATCTGCCGATGAGCGGGTTAGCCTATGGCTAAGCGAAAGGCCATGCGCTCAAAAAAAGTCGTTCGGGTAAGAACAAGCTACTAGAACGGTCAAAATTTAAAGCTTAAGCCCGTAAATATCAAGCGATTTCGCTCAAAGAGAGTTGTATCATCTGGGCCACGCTCGCTCATTCTACCCTTTACGGACGTGTAGACGCAGCCAGTATATGACACTTTCCACAAAAGTCCGGCGCGCTGTTTGTTTGCGCTGACGACTTTCGGGCGAAAGAATTTTGACGATGGTAATCGAATCCAGAAGCACGGAACGCAGTACAGCACCGCCGCAACAAGCGCCTGACAAAAGCGCACTGGAAGCGGTCGAGCATGGCGCGCGTGCGCGCTGGTGGCGAAGGTGCGGCTCGAAAACAAAGCGCTTCTGGTACGAGGACTCAAAAGGCAAACGTATAACGGATGAGGAACAATTAGAGCGCATACGCTTGCTGGTCATCCCTCCGGCGTGGCGACACGTGCGCGTCGCACCGTCCGCGCGAAGCCGTATTCAGGCGGTCGGCGTGGATACGAGCGAGCGCATTCAGTACCTTTATCATACGCAGTTTCGTGAGAAGCAGCAGCGTAAAAAGTACGACAAGATAGTGCGCTTCGGCGAAAGCCTGCCCGCCCTTCGTCGCAAGACCAACCTCGACATCTCATCGGAAGGCATCACGCGCGAGCGGGTGCTGGCCGTCGTAGTGCGTCTCATCAACGACCTGTATTTTCGCGTAGGCTCTGAAGAGAGCGTGAAGCGCTATCGCACCTACGGCGTCACAACCCTGCGCAACCGCCACATGGAGATAAAGCGCGGGGGGCATCTTTGCTTCAATTTCGTAGGCAAGCATCACATACGCCACCGCGTCGTCTGCGTTGACGAAGAACTCGCACTCCTCATGGCCGACATCAAGAAGATAGGCGGCGCAAAGCTTTTTGAGTATTACGACGAAAACGGCAAGGTTAAAGCTGTAACCCCGCGCGACGTGAATGAATACATCAAGGCCGCGACTTCACAGGAGTTTTCGGCTAAAGATTTCCGCACATGGGGCGGGACGCTGCAAGCCGCGATTGAACTGGCCGAACTGGGCAAGGCCGAAGACGAGAAGCAGGCGAAGAAGAATATTGTCAAAGCCGTGAAGCATGTTGCAGGGCATCTGGGCAATACCCCTACGGTCTGCCGCGATTGCTACATACACCCGCTCGTCATAGAGAGCTACATGGAAGGCCGCACCATTGAAGAGTTCCGACGCCGTGTCGAGCGCTCCATCAAGCGCATAGAGCCTGAATATGAGGTTGAAGAGATAGCGCTTCTCAAACTGCTGCGCGCACAGTCGAACGGTTCCGGCAAAGCATAGAGCAATTTTCAGTTGAGCTTAATGTTTACTATCGAAGATAAGAAGCACGCGAGGGATTATACAGAGAGAATTTCAGATTTGAGATTTCAGATTTGAAATCAATAACTCTGCTCTTCGGCTTCCTCAGTGTTCAGCACGGTCTCACGGTGGTCAACTTTCCTTCCTCTTCTCAATCACAATCTCCTCTATCGAGCGCCATTTTTCTGCTCAACTATTTAGAAAGGCATGGCATAATCCGGCTCATGCCGAAACGCCCGAAACCCTCTTCTCAGGATCAAACTTCCAGGAATTTCCTGCGCGACATTTCCAGGGAAGAACTGCTGCTTTTCGGCGCAGGTCTGGTGCTTGCGGTGCTGGTGCGCGTGAGCCTCTTCGATTTTCAGAGCGGCGATTACGTCTCGCACATGACGCACTGGTACGATTTTATAGTGAGCCACGGAAGCTTTCGTGCGCTCGGGTACAATTTCTCAAATTACACGCCGCCTTACCTATACCTGCTCGCTCTAGCCACGCATCTACCCGTCGGAAAACTCTACGCGCTAAAAATTCTTTCGATCATCTTCGACTTCCCGCTCGCGCTCTTTGTAGCTCTCGTCACGCGCCTGAAGTATGAAAACAGATTGGTCTGGGCGTCAGCGTTTTTCCTGACGCTCTTTGCGCCGACCGTCATATTCAATAGCGCCTTGTGGGGACAGTCAGACGCCATCTACACGATGCTGCTGCTGGCCTCAATCTATTTTCTGCTCAAAGATCGCGCCTTCGCATCGCTGCTATTTCTCTCGCTCGCATTCTCTTTCAAGCTGCAAACAATCTTCCTGCTGCCGGTCTTCTTCATCCTCGCGTGGCGCAGACGGATTCCATTGAAACTGTTCCTGCTCATACCGGGCATCTACATTTTGATGGTTGTGCCTGCGTGGATAGCTGGAAGACCGCTGGGAGAGTTGCTGACCATCTACATGCATCAAGGAGACGTGAACTACCAGGCGCTGACGCTGAACGCGCCAAATTTTTACCAGTGGCTGCCGGACAGCAACGAGCTTTTCGGTAAGTTCGCGCTCCTTTTCGGCTGCGGCATGATCTATCTCTTCTGTCTTCTGGCAATCAAGAGCGAAGAACCATTGAACAACGATCTAATCATCAAGCTGTCGCTCGTATCCCTGATACTCGCGCCCTTCTTCCTGCCATCAATGCACGAGCGCTACTTCTTTCCTGCGGACGTGTTCGCAATCGTCTACGCTTTCTACTTCCCCAGATATTTTTTCGTTCCCCTAATGGTGATTCTCTCTTCTCTCTTCAGCTACTTTCCATTCCTCTTCGGCCAGCCTGTGATTGAGTTGCCAAAAGTTACAATAATTCTCGGAGCGGCTTTAATAGCTGTCGTATTCAATCTGATTAGAACCTTATATCCGGTTCTTGATGAAGTTAAGCCCGTAGATTCGTAGCCGCAATTTTTCGACAGACTTATCTGGCGGACGCTAGTGAGCACGCCCGCGCTCTTGCAGGATAGCCTCTAATTCGGCGGTGACTTCCAGGTCTTTAGCACGTCCCGCGGCGTGCTTGACGTAGATCAGATGCTCGATGCCAAGACACATGCATTCGACGCCGTAAATCTGCAATAGGATTGAGTGTGGAAGTAGATCATCGTAACCGCCGCCGCCTGTAATCTCGCCAAGCAGGTCTAGCGCACCGAGCGAAGTTGTCAGGGTAAAATTCAAACCGCTTGCGATTGTCTGTTCGTCCAGACTGAAAGGAAGACCCGGCGGTGCGCCGCGAAGATAAGGGTTGTAAGGTGTGAGGGCGTGAACAATGCGTGAGATGTTCTCTGAAGTGCGACTGTAAACTATGTCAAGATCGTTTGTCAGGCGGGAAGAGCCGTGAGCAGTGGCCGCAGCGCCGCCGACCATAATGAATTCAACGCGGCTATTGACCAGCAGCCTGAGCAGCCCGCGAAAATCGGTCATCGCTTCTTCTCGGCTTCAAGACCGGCGCGCCGGAGTTCTTCAGCAAACTCCTGCATTCTCATCAATTGATCGAAACGCTCCTCGACACTGAGTCGCAGGTTCGCGCGTATCAGTGTTCGATCCACGTCCCTTTTATAGAATTCGATGACAGGATCAAGGCGCGCCTCTGTATTCTCTCGAAGATCGTCTGCTCCGTTTTTGGCGACTGATTCCTTCATTAAATACATCATATCACGCGGCCAGAGAGTCAGAAATGCTCTTCTGACCGCTTCACAGTTTTCCCCTTCTTCCTTCGCTTGAATTTTCCTTCGTCAACACCTTTCAGTGAGGCGAGCGGCCAGAGTTGGTGTTCTATCTCTGCAAGCCCGGCTTCTACCACAGCCTGCACCACTTCAGCAGAAGGCTTGTAGCAAGGCGCGGCTTCATCGAGCGGCACGCGCCCGTCAGTGTTCACAAGAATTCCTGCGGCAGCGTACTCGTCGTCAATCGCGCGCTGCGAGAGCGTGCGCGCGGCCTGACTGCGAGACATGCGTCGGCCAGCGCCGTGATTGACCGTGTAGCCGCTGTTCACCGCACCGGCGAGCGGTCGAAGAATGTAGCTGTAATCCTTATTGCTTCCCGGAATCAGAACCGGATGCCCCACGTTTTCCCAGACCGATCCTTTCAGAAAAGGATGACCGGCTGGAAAAGCTCTAGTTGCGCCTTTGCGATGCACCCACACTTCGCCGAAAGAGGGATGCCATTCCTTCTGCACCAGATTGTGGCTGATCTCGTAGATCAATTCGAGGTCAGCGCCGAAAACTTTTCGGAAAGCTTCCGCGACCTGCTCGAAGATAATCAGGCGATTCAAGATCGCGTAGTTGCCGCCAGCCGCGACCGCGTTCAGGTAATCACTGTAATGGCGCGAGGCAGGCGTGAAATAGCCAAGATCAATATCCCTTATCTCGCCGGGGCGCTCCTCGCGCGCCATCTCGAAATAGTTCGTAGCAAGCCCATGCCCGAAGCCACGGCTTCCCGTGTGAACTTGAATAAATAGAGCGTTAGACTCTTCGGCTCTTTGTAGCTCGATAAAGTGATTCTATTTGTTACTACCATGCAGTCTCCACAATCTCATCTTCACGCTTTGCTCTGTGCGCTGCAAAGCAAGGGCGGATTCTGAGACTGTGTGAGCGAAAATGTACCTATCCTGCTCGTCGCTCCAGAATTTCTTCTGCATGACTCTGCGCATTCCCTGTGGTCTTTCCCAAGCTTGAACTGCTAAAGCCATTAGCTTCTTTCTTGAGATGCCTACACAGCCTTCATAGTAGAGTACGGCAGCCATTGACTGAGCATCTTCTTTGAAGATTGCGATGTTGAAAATGTCATCTCGTGAATTACGTTCAAGTTTTTTCACTTTGCCTGTGATGCTAGTAATGAACTCACTGTATGTAACAGCAATTTTCTCACTGGCAATACAAAGCGAAAGAAATGGAAAACCGTTTGACGTAAATCCAATCGAACCGTCACCATCGACTATTCCCCTGAAATAATCAGGTTGCGAGAACCTACATTGTGGAACGCTTATAGTTTCCGATTTTTTGCCAACAATCATGCCCAATCCGACAAGCTCATCACGAAATTCCTTTGCGAAAACAGACAGAGTTGCTGATGTATGCGCGTAAGAGAAATTCGTCGAGCGCGTTCTTGTACTGATGGGGCTGTAAAACGGAATCGCAGAAGCAAGTTGCTTAAGAACGTCTGCGTCTTTGTAGCTCAGTTCTATTTGCAGCTTACCTCTGTTTCGCGTGCCTTGCGATAGATGGCCGTCCGTTTGAATCAAGCCATACAGGTATGCATGTACAGGATTCGTTAAGTCTAAAGATTGTCTCTTTTCCATTCCCATCTGCATAGCGGCCAGGCCGTTTCCGCCTGGCTCTACACCTTCCTGATTCGGTGTAGTTCGGAGCGCATCTTCATCCCTGTGGGATGCCCAAGTGCCTACGCTCTCTACGGGGGTATCGTTTTTCACTTAACCTTCCCTCGGAATTTTCATCGCAGAATTTCCCGATATGCACGAGTTTTTTGCAGTTATGTTGCCATAAAAGGGAGGCAATCGCTTTCACCTCCTCCGAGCGAGCCGAGTTGATTCATCCCGCGCTCAGGTCTTCCTTTCCCACCCCAGGGCGGGTCCCAATCATCATCAACAGGAATGCGATGTCTTTCCGCTCTGCTGCGGTCAAACGTCGCGCCATATTTTTCGACGTAATACTCCGCGCCGCCGCGAATTAAGTTCTGGAATTCGCTCTCAGAAACATTTCCAAGCCGATGACTCTTTCCGCCGAAGCCCATCGCCACGCGACTCATCACCTCGCGATTGAACTCCAATTTTCTTTCGTGGGTTGCAGTATCAGCCGGAACATCGGAGCGCGCGCTCATCATCCCGCATCCAATATCGTACCCCACTGGCCCCATTGCTATCGCGCCGCTTTCCGCATCTGTCAGAATCGCGCAGCCCACAGGCACGCCGTAACCGTAATGCGCGTCGGGCGTGATGACGACCATGCGAACGCCTGGAAAGCGTGTGGCGTTGACTATCTGCTGGTATAGAATCTCTTCCGCCGCGTCCAGCAGCGATTTTGTCAGGAAGAGTCGAACCGGGACATCGCCCGTGTCCTCGGTTTGAAGCTCATAGTAGCCCGCACCGTTCCAGCGCGCCAGATGCTTCCAGTTCTGAGCGTTCTTCAGCGTCTTAGCCGTCTTCAATGCTTTCGCGTCCTTTGTCTTCTCGTTCATCGCTTGACCCCCCAGGAAATTTGATAATCTACGGAATGAAAACTCTAACTTTTCACAAAGCGTTGTCGCCGCGCTGCAAGTTCTATATCAGAAGCGAGTTCATCGGCGCTCTTGTCCGCAATCACTTTCATGCGCAACTGCGCAAGCTCGTATTGCGGTCGGCGCTCAATGAAGAGCTTGTGCGCGCTCTCCCGGTCGAGGGCAAGTGGGCGAGCCACATCATCATTAGTAATTCTTTCCCAGCATAACTCGAAAGGCGCATCGAGCCAGACCGTTATGCACTTATGATTAGCAATCAGTTCACGGTTTCGCTCAAGCATCCACGCTCCGCCGCCCAGCGCGATGATGCGCGCAATCTTGCCTTTCAGAACAATTTCCAGAGAGTAGGTCTCTGCCTGACGAAATGTTTCTTCACCAGCTTTATTTATCAAGTCAGGAATTGTGCGCTTCTCATGCTCTACAATGATACTGTCAAGATCAATCATCTCGCAGTTCAAACGGCGCGCTAACGCTTTAGCGACCGTCGTCTTGCCTGCGGCCATGAAACCCGTGATGACGATTGTGCGCGGCGATGCTTCACTCATCTTTCAACAACAGATTCGAGCGTCTGGAAAAACTCCGGGAAGGAGACGCTCACGCAATCCGCTCCGACTATCTCCGTCTCGCCTTCCGCTATGAGCGCGGCGATGCTGAAAGCCATCGCTATGCGGTGGTCTCCGTGAGAATTGATTCGCGCCCCGCGCAATCGCGTGCGCCTCTTAATTGTTAACCCGTCCCTGTGCTCTTCCACCTCAACGCCCATAGCACGCAGGTTCTCAACTGTCGCAACTATGCGGTCGCTCTCCTTAACACGCAACTCCGCGGCGTCGCGGAACGAGAAGCCGCCCGTGACCTGTGTGCCCAGGACGGCGAGCACCGGCAGCTCATCTATCAACTGCGGGATCAACATGCCGCGCAGAACGTTTGAGCGCCCCTCTTCCACAGGAGTTAAGTCAGCGCCTCCTTTAACATGAATGTCTCCGAACGGCTCGTTGAAATCTTCAGCCGTGCCGCTACTGTCTGCACGATTCAGGCGCACGTCAACTCCCAGCCCGCGCATGACAGAAACTATCCCACGGCGCGTTGGGTTGAGACCGACGCGGCTAATTTCAAGTTGAGATGAGGGCAGCAGCGCGGCGGCGGCTATGAAGAATGCTGCGGACGAAATATCGCCCGGAATGATTCCGTCGTCCGCATCGAATTGAGTCCGGCCTTCAACGGAAACAGATTTCCGTCTTGCTCCGCCTTCCACCACTTCACTTTCTTCGACCGTGACGCCGAACCAGCGAAGCATGCGCTCCGTATGATCGCGCGTCTGCTGCTCGGGCGGCTCTATAATTTGCGTCCGACCTCTGGCATTCAGGCCAGCGAGCATGATGCAGGATTTCACCTGCGCGCTTGCGACCGGCATACGGTAGCTGATTGCTCTAAGTTGATTGCTGCCCGTGATGCTCAGGGGCGCGTGACCGTCAACCGAAGAGACTCGCGCGCCCATCAATTCCAGCGGCTCAACAATTCTTCTCATAGGGCGCGAGCTGAGCGATTGGTCGCCCGTCAACACTGAAACGAAATCCTGTCCGGCCAGCGCTCCCGCAAGCATGCGCATGGTCGAGCCACTGTTGCCGCAATCAAGCGGCTCAATGGTAGGCCGCAAGCCCTTCAGCCCGACTCCTCTAACGCGCACCTCGTTTCCGTCTCGTTCAACTTCGACGCCCAGCCGCCGCAAACACTCAAGCGTGGAAGCGCAGTCGGCGCTGGTTGAATAATTAGAGAGGCGCGCAGAGCCGTCAGCCAGCGCAGCCATAATTGCCGCGCGGTGCGAGATGGATTTATCGCCGGGCACAGACATTTGTCCCCGAACGCGCCGCGCTGGTCGGATAATCATGTGGAAATCATAGAACGAAGAAGACCGAAGTCAGAAGTCTGGAGACAGAATAAAGCTTAAGAAAATCGTTAGAATGAATTTAATCGCTTAACATTAACCGGCAGGAAAATCTCCTGACTTCCGGCTTCTGACTTCCGATTCCTGTTTTTCTCCTTCTTGACATGCGGGCTACGGGCATGTTACACGTCCGTACTTCCGGTTAGATTTTTTCGCTAGATTTTGGCCGCGAGCCGCATGGCCGGGATGGCTTTGGAAAGGCCACGTTTGCCGCTGTGACCGAAGAAACGACCGAACTCATGCTGTCGAGCCGCATCGAGAGCATAGCGCAGGCTGCGGATGAAGCAGCAAAAGTCGTGAGGCGCGCCGGACTCAGCTCGGATGCTGCCTTTGGCATAGACATGGCTGTGCGCGAAGCCGTGACCAATGCAGTGTTGCACGGCAATCGTCAGGACGAGACCAAGCCCGTCGAGGTTGAGTTCCGAAGCTCGCCCGGCCAACTCGTCATCACAGTCCGAGATCGCGGCGTGGGTTTCGACCTTGATGAGGTTGAAGACCCTACGGACGCGCAGAACCTTTTGAAAACTTCGGGTCGCGGCATCCTTTTTATACGCACCTTCATGGACGAAGTAGAGTGGTCGCGGCATCCTGAAGGCGGCACGGTGGTGCGAATGACGAAGAAAAGATAATAGAAGTCTCAAGTTTCAAGTTCTATCGCTTTTCAAACTTGAAACTTGAAACTTGAGACCTGAAACTTGAGACAAGGAGAGTTCTAAAATGGCTGAACTTAATATTAGAGAGCGTCAGGCCGGGGATGTTGTAGTTCTTGACATGGACGGCAGGATCACAATTGGCGAAGGCAGCGTCACGCTTCGCACGGCGATTCGCCGCCTGCTGGAAGAGGGCAAGAAGCGCATCCTATTGAACCTTGCGGGTGTTGGATACATTGATTCGAGCGGCATAGGTGAACTCGTCTCCAGCTATACGGCCATAGGCAAAGAGAGCGGCCAACTCAAATTGCTGAACCTGACGCAGAAGCTTCAAGACCTGCTAGCCATCACCAAGCTCCTGACCGTCTTCGACGTGTACGAGAACGAGGCCGACGCGCTCAACAGTTATAAGTGATAAGTAAATAGTGATAAGTGATAAGAAAGAATCTGTCTTCTCTTATCACTTATCACTCATCACTTACCGCTCTTAAAAATGTTACGCGCAACCCTCCGCCGTCTGCTAGCGATTGATGACCCGCCGGAGCGGACGGCGCTTGCTTTCTCCATAGGCGTCTTCATAGCGTTCTCGCCTTTCCTGGGCCTGCACACCTTGATGGCGACGCTCATAGCCTTTCTATTCCGTTTCAACAAAATAGCCATCTACGCGGGCACTTTCGTCAACAACCCGTTCCTTACGCTTGTGCCCATTATCCTTGCATCTTACGCCATAGGAGCGTTCGTGATGGGAAGACCGCTCTCGCTTTCGCCCCTGTACCTGTCGCTCTTGAAAGAGCCGCATCTCCTGACCGCCCTTTACTGGCGAGAGCTTTTCCGTCATAGCCGCGACCTGCTCGTGCCCTTCGCCATAGGCGGACTCACGCTCTCCGTCGTTTGTTCACTCGCAGCATATCCGTTAACATTAAGTTTGCTTCGTAGAAAGAAGGGCACAGACTGAGTATAAAGGCTGAGTCGATAGCGGTCAGGCTTCATCGAACGAGTCCCGTTCGTACAACCTTTCCGCCTTCATTTCTCATCATTCATCCCTGGTTCTTCTCTCTTCTTCGGCCAGTTTTATTCAAACTTTATGAGAAAAATTTTTATCGCCATCGTATTCGCTCTCTTAAACGCAGGCTTTGCTCTGGCGCAGCAGCAGCGCCCCGTAGCTTCGCCGTCTCCTTCCCCGTCGCCTAATCGTGCGCAGCAGGCCACTCAGCCGCAGCAGGCCCCGTTCGATCTCACGCGATATGGCGTGCAAATACAGCCGGAGCCGCGCCTCATAGTGATGATGGCAGCGCTGGACGCAGCAGGGTTCGACCCCACGCCGCAGGGCGAAGAGCCTTCAGTGTTCCGCGCGCAAGTTCGGCGCGACCAACTGAACCTTGACCCGGAACTGCGCTCGCGCATGAAAAAGTTTTTCGAGTTCAACAACAGGCAGCTTACGAGCGCCACGCCCGCCGAGCAGGCTGCGCGCTACGTTTCACTGGCCTACGCGCTTGGCCCTGCGCCCAACTTTGAAGCTCCCGAGAGGAGCATAGAATTGCCTGCGGGGCTGCTCGAAGTTCTAGACTTTGTGCCCCTGATGCGCGAGTTCTATCGCAAGTCCGGCATGGACACACGCCTTCCCGCTTATCTGCGCATCTACCAGACAGAGGGCGACCGGTTGCGCCGTCCAACGGTCGAGATGGTTAAGGGCGTGCTTTCCTACCTGCACACACAACCCACCACCACCTACGGCGAGCGCATCACGGTCACAGCGCCTGGGTCGAACAATCGAAGAGGCGGCGCGCGGCAAGTCTACAGTTATAGAGAGCATGAGCGCCGCTTCTTCATCGTGCCTGATCTTCTTGCAGTGCCGGGCACGATTAATTTCAGAGTCATCGCAGATGATTACTACGCTATAGCTCCGCAGGACACAGACCCTACCTCGTCAGAGTTAAGACGAGCTTACATTCAATACGTTGTTGACCCTGTTGTGCTTCACTTCAACCGCGAGATAGCCGCCAGACGCCCGCAGATAAAACAACTGCTTGACGAGCGCATGCAGCATAACCCGAATATTTCCCAGGACATTTTCATCACGGTCGCGCGCTCTCTGGTCGCCGCAGCCGCAGCGCGCCTCGATGCGTCAACGCAGATAGAAGTTCTAACCTACATCACCCGCCAGCGATTGGCCCAAACTCAGGATGCAGCGGCGCGCACACAGCTAACGAAGCAATTCGAGGTGCGTAAGCAAGAGATAGAAGACGAGAGCGTTGCGGAGTTGGCCGACGCATACGAGCAGGGCGCTGTCTTATCTTTCTACTTCGCAGACCAACTGCGAGGCTCGGAAGAGTCCGGCTTCGACATAGCCAGTTTTCTTGGCGACGCAATCAGCACGTTCGACCCTGCGCGCGAAAGCCGCAGGCTGGATGAGAACTCGCAGGCTCGCGCGCGTGCGGTTGCGGCGCGACGGGCGCGACAGGCGGCGCGTGCTAACGCCGCTGCAAACGAGACGGGCGGCGATGCGGAGAACGCGCGACGCGCGGCGCTTGTCAGAAGATTGAGCGAGGTGGAGCAGCTACTGCGCATCAAGAGTTACGATGAGGCGGAGAACCGGCTGCGCCAGATGTTGACGGAATTTCCGGGCGAGCCGCGTGTCTTCTTCGCGCTGGGCCAGACGGCAAGCTTCTCCGCAACGGAAGCCATTGATGAGAGTGTGCAAGGGCAGCGACTCGAACGCGCTCTCTCGCATTACCGCATGGCCGTGCAGTCCGCTTCCACGGACACGGATCAGGCGCTGCTCTCACGCGCTCATGAGGCTATGGGTCGCATACTGGCTTTTCTTGAAAGGCCGCAGGAGGCCGCCAGAGAATTCGACGAAGCTATAAAGATCGGACAAGTTCCCGGGGGCGCTTATAACGAGGCAATGGCGGGTAAGCAAGCGTTATCTCAGCAACCCTGAAAACTCTGATATGGAGTTGCAATCAAAAGAGAGAAAGAGACTACCAGCTATATCACGCGAAACAGTGCGAAAAAGCCTCTATCAAGCTCACGTAACTCCTCAAAACAGAAGCATAGTTACGCGCAACTCAAATAAAGTTGTGCGTAACTATGCTTTAGTTCTATACGACTATGCTCCAGTCATGAATAACTATGCTTCAGCTAGCCGCAACTAAGCCCCGGTTGCGCCCGACCAAGCCTTAGTTGTTTGTAACTAAACCTTAGTCGGGCATAACTAAAGGCTAGTTGCGTATAACTAAGCCTTAGTTACGAATAACTGAAGCATAGTCATGAACAACTATGCTTCAGCGATTAACGATTGAATCCTTGTAATCTCTGCTATTACTTTAGTTACAGGATTAGGGCGTTAAATCTATTTCACCGCTTCTATCTTCTCTAACCCGTTCATGTAAGGATGCAGCGCCTCGGGAATCAGAATTGACCCGTCCCGTTGCTGGTAGTTCTCAAGAATCGCAATCCATGTGCGCCCTATGGCTAAGCCTGAGCCGTTCAAGGTGTGAACGTATTCGGGTTTAGTGCCGCCTGCGCGCCGGAATCGAATCTGCGCCCGACGAGATTGGAACGATTCGTAATTCGAGCAGGAAGAGATTTCCCTGAAAATGTTCTGCGAAGGCAGCCAGACTTCTATGTCGTAAGTCTTGGCGGAGCCGAAGCCCAGGTCGCCCGTCGAGAGCGCCACTACTCTGTAATGAATTCCCAGAAGTTGCAGGACACGCTCTGCGTTGCGCGTCAGCGATTCCAATTCGTCGTAAGAATTTTCGGGCAGAGCGTATTTGACAAGCTCCACCTTCTCGAACTGATGCTGGCGAATCACGCCGCGCGTGTCGCGCCCGTAGCTCCCCGCTTCAGAGCGAAAGCAGGGCGTGTAGGCCGCCCACTTCATTGGAAGCTCGGTAGCGTCAAGAATCTCCTCGCGGTGATAGTTCGTCACGGGAACTTCCGCCGTGGGAATCAAGTAAAGGTTGCGCTCGTCTTCAAGCTTGAAAAGGTCTTCTTCAAATTTGGGAAGCTGCCCCGTGCCGAAGAGCGACGCTGCGTTGACTATGAACGGCGGCAGCGTCTCCATGTACCCGTGCTCGGTGGTGTGAAGCTCAAGCATGAAATTTATTAGCGCACGTTCGAGCCTTGCGCCCGCGCCATTCAAAATAGCGAATCGCGCGCTTGCGATCTTGCTCGCACGCTCGAGGTCTAAAATCCCAAGATTCGTACCAAGATCAACGTGATCCTTCGGCTCGAAATCGAAACGCGGCGGCTCTCCCCAACTGCGCACCTCTTTATTCGCAGATTCATCTACGCCAACTGGCACGCTCTCGTGCGGGATGTTCGGCAGCGTAGAAAGCATCTCGCGCATGCGAGCTTCTGATTCATCTCGCGTGCGGTCAAGTTCAGCTATACGATCTTTCAGTTGGCCCACCTCGCCACGCCGCGCTTCCGCTTCGTCTCGCTTGCCCTCCTTCATCATCGCGCCGATTTCGCGGCTCGCACGGTTGCGCTCGGCGTTAAGATGGTCGGATTCCGCTATCACTCGGCGGCGCTGTGCGTCGTGCTGAGCAAAATCATCCAGCACAGCGGTCGGAAAGTTCCTAGCTTCAAGTGCTCCGCGCACTCTTTCAAGATTCTCACGAACGAAATTCAGATCAAGCATTTGCCGTAGCCCTTCTCCTTATGTTATGAAAGCCATCCCGCGCGCTCTTTTTGGGAAAAACTTGAAGCTACCGGACGCTTCGCGCGCGTGTCAAGCAAGAGCAACGCAAGGTAGTGAGTCAGTTTGAAATTCTGAACCAATATTTATCGGCGCTTTAACTTGAAATTGACCCACTGCTCAACGCAAAGACGGGCTTTACGCTCAGGCCGAGCGAGCACGTTCGCGCTTCTTATTATTCAAAGGGGCATTATTCTTTATGCCAGCACCGATTCGCAAAGCAGTCTTTCCAGCCGCAGGTCTGGGCACTAGATTCCTGCCAGCGACGAAAGCCTCTCCGAAAGAGATGCTGCCGCTCGTTGACAAGCCGCTCATTCAGTATGTTGTTGAAGAAGCTGTCGCCGCTGGCGTCGAATCCATCATCATCGTGACGGGGCGCGGGAAAACGGCCATCGAAGATCACTTCGACATTTCGTTCGAGCTTGAGCATCTTTTGAAAGAGCGCGGAAAAGAGAGAGAATTAGAGGCCATGCAGGCGATCTCGGAGATGGCGAACATCAGTTACGTACGGCAAAGAGAGGCGCTGGGGCTGGGTCATGCCATCCTGCAAGCGCGCGACCTTGTTGGCGACGAGCCTTTCGCAGTCTTGCTAAGCGACGACGTTATCGATGCCGAGACGCCTGCGCTCAGGCAGATGCTGGACGTTTACGAAAAATATGATGCGCCCGTCGTAGGTATCGTGCAGGTTGAAGGCGAAGCCATCTCTCGCTTCGGCGCGATTGATGCGGAAGAGGTCGAGCCGGGCGTTTACAAGATTAATGACATGGTAGAAAAACCACGCTTCGAGGAAGCGCCTTCAGACCTCGCAATCATTGGTCGCTACATTCTGACGCCAGACATTTTCGACCAAATAGAGCGCACTCGCCCAGGCGCTGGCGGCGAAATACAGATTACAGACGCTATGCGCTCGCTGTTGAAGAAGCGACCATTCTACGCTATGCGCTTCGAGGGTACGCGCTACGACGCTGGCGATAAACTAGGCTTCCTGATAGCAACGGTCGAGTTTGCCCTCAAACGGGCAGACCTCGGCCACGAGTTCAAAGAATACCTGCGGGCATTGGATTTGAACAAATAGATTCAGGCGCTCGATACAATCAGCTACTACAGGATTTGCTCAAGTCAATCTTATACATGCCTGTTTGCATTATTTTGAGCCAATGTTTATGCGGCCTTCAGATGTGCGAAAGTATTTATGAGACAGTTTCCAGTGAATCCTTCATTTGATAATCATCTGAAACTCCAGATTTTACGTATTACATATTTTCAAATGCTTCACATCATCTTTAATTCGGTCTCTGCATAAAATTTCGGAGGTAGAAGCTTTGAGCGAATCAGAAAAACAATTTTCAGGGCGGGCTGCGATTGTGACTGGGGCGACTCGCGGCATAGGTCGCGCAATCGCCGTTGAGCTTGCGAGCCGGGGCGCAAACATCGCTTTCAACTATGCTAAGAGCGCTGAGGCAGCAGACGTTTTGAAGTCCGAGATCGAAGAGTTGGGCGTGCGTGCGCTATCGACTCAGTGCGATGTTGCGCAGACAGACGCGGCGGCTGAGATGGTCAAACAGACCAAAGACGCCTTTGGCCGCATAGACTTTCTGGTAAACAACGCGGGCATCACACGCGACCAACTCATCCTTCGCATGAAAGAAGATGACTGGGATGCCGTAATTGATACCAATCTTAAAGGGGCATGGAACTTCTCTAAAGCCGCACTGCGATTCATGCTCAGGCAGGAAGGTGGCGGCTCCATCCTTAACATTTCGTCTATCAGCGGAAGAGTAGGAATGCCAGGGCAGTCGAACTATTCCGCGTCGAAGGCAGGCATGGTCGGATTGACAAAAGCTCTGGCAAAGGAAGTCGCCAGCCGAAAGGTC
Source organism: Pyrinomonadaceae bacterium (assembly GCA_035316225.1). GTDB lineage: Bacteria > Acidobacteriota > Blastocatellia > Pyrinomonadales > Pyrinomonadaceae > 3-1-20CM-3-53-8. The sequence continues at coordinate 1,869 of DATHJK010000302.1, read as the reverse complement.
ACAGTCAATGCGCTTGCGCTCGGCATGGTCGAAACAGATATGGCAGGAGCTTTAAATGAAAGTTACCGCGTGAAGATACTAGAACAAATTCCACTGGGACGCTTCGCACAGGCGTATGAAGTGGCACGCATAGCCTGCTTCTTGCTCTCGGATGACGCGCGATACATCACAGGCCAGGTCATTCAGGTGGACGGCGGACTGGCTATGTAAACAGCGGTTTGAAATTAAGGGCTGCAAAATTGTTGCAGTCTCCTTAAAGGAGGAAGCCCCGTCAATCCTTTCGGACTGGCGGGGCTATAAAATATTCGGGCAGGCTCGGGGAAACAGGGTGGCTATGGCAAAGAACTGAGAATCGTCACCTACGTCCGATCCTGTAATTAAAGGCGGTGCGTGCTAGCGGGCGAGTAAGATTCCGCGCGGCTCAAACAATCGTCGCCCATGCTTCACTACCTCACGCACATTGAGTAGGCATTCAGCTCGAAAGCGACAGCAGCCACATTTATCAAGCAACAACCAAAGTACCAAGCACGATTTCAATTCTGTTCTTGCTCAGCAGTGTGTGAAATTATACCGAAGTTTCGTGAGGTGTCAAGCACAAAATACACTTTATCTCAACATTTTTGTGACAAGCGTAATTTTTTTGCGCAAAACTATACAAACAAAGAGGTTGAAGTAACGCATGAATAAGGCATAACTATAGCGGATTTCAATCTGGTAGGACTTCTGAGCAATTATTAGCAGAACAAACAGCTTGTTTGAATCGGCATGTCACAGATAACGTCTCTGGATAATGAGAACATTTCAGCGCTTACCTCAATGCACTTCGTCTCCTTTTTATCTGAGAGGCCGTCCGTCCAGCCCGGCAGGAGGCAGTGGATCAGGCGTGAAATTTTCACACTGTATTTATCGAAGCGATAAGTTGAAATTGACCCACTACTGAATATTCGTAAAAACTGTAGTCACCCGATTTGAAAATAGTTTCCGATAGTTAATCGGGCTAAGATTTTCAATGTGGAGCGCTACTTTTATAGTGATCTCCTTGCTTACTTATATGATTCTGCATAATATTGCGTCCGCCTAATTTTTAATGAGCGGGTTCGTTAAAAGGATAATTCCCCTAGAGGATAAAAGGAGCAAAGCGAGAATGCGAACAAAGAGATTGAATCTTATGCTTGGCTTAGGGCTTCTACTCATTGTTGCCTTTGCCTGTAAGTTCAGCGGGTCGACGGCTAACATCAGTGGCCTAAAGCTAGGCAAGGAGCAGAGCATCAGCCATGAGACCAGCAGCTTCAGCCCGAACGATACTGTCTACGCTGTGGCGGACATTTCAAATGCCCCGGGCAAGGTAAAAGTAACGGGTCGCCTGGTCGCGGATAGTGTCGAAGGGCTGCAAAGTGGGCCTATCCCGGGCCTTGAGAAGACGCTGGATCTGCCGGGCAGCGGCACAGCGACTTACACTTTCTCGCCGCCGACCGCAGGCTGGCCCAAAGGCAAGTATAAGGTTGAAGTTATACTGTTGAATGAAAACGGCGAGCAGCAGGATCAAAAGACGGCCAGTTTTACGGTCTCTTAAGACTGAAGCTTTCTAAATTCCTTCAAAGCTCACATGCTCCTGGAGTCTGGCAATCCAGTTGTTATGGATTGCTCATTCTCTGGTTGAACCTTGTAGCTATTCACTTAATTGAAAAGCAGGAGCGGCAGCAATGTTAATAGCCTGACGCTCCTGCTTTTTAATCCGTCCCCGGATTTCCGGTGATTCATCTCTGTCAGCAACCAGTCTCATCGCCAGACTCACACCTAGATTGAGTTTAGCTTTCCCACAGCATTCACTTCTTCAGATAAATCTCGCGTTCGCCGCTCATCTCTACT
>DATHJK010000301.1:0-9319 GCA_035316225.1 Pyrinomonadaceae bacterium | reverse complement strand
TTGCGTCGCTCGCGTCCGAGCCGATTGCAGTGATGCGCTGGCGGCCTTCACTGACGGAAGCCGTGGCGCGAAACTCGAAGATGGAGCGCGCAGATTCGCCGGGCGCTACCTCAGCTTGCTGTCGCATTGGCCCAAGCATCTCGAACCAGCTTTCGGGCTTAATCTCAAGTCCGACCGATTGCGCGCGGTTCAGATAGTTGCGCGTGACGACGGGCAGAGCAATCTGGTCGCCTTCGGTGAGCACGCGCGGCGGATCGTGCTCGACGAAGAAAGGCTGAAAGGCGCGTATCTCTCTCTCCGCGATTCCAATCTCGCCGTCTTCTGTAGAGCCTATGACGGACATCTTCCATGTAGTGATGTTGTCTGCAAGTTTGAACTGAAGTTCCGCGTGACCGCTCGCGTCAGTTTCGAGCGAGGGCTGCCACACAAGAGTTTCGGAAAAGTGCTCGCGCAGTCGAGGCGTTGATATAGCGTTGTCGAGTTGAAGATTTGCGCCGATTGCACGCTGGCCGTTGACTGCGCCGCGCCCTGCTTGACCATACTCTGCGCTGAAGTTGTTCGGATTGCGAGATAATACAGCGAGTTCAAGAACCTGAGTGCGGTTTACTACGCTTGACAGCTCTTGAGACGTTGTATTCACCTGAACGCCAGCGCCGCCAACTACAGTCACCGTCTCCATGACCGCTCCCACGGAAAGATTCGCGTCCAGCCTTGTGATGTTGGAAGAATTTACAGGAACTTGCGTTACCTCGAACGGGGAGAAGCTTCCGACCACAAAGCGTACTCGGTAGAGGCCTGCGATCACATTGCGCAGGATGTATCTTCCATCGTCGCCTGTCGTCGTCGTATAGACCAACGACGAGTCGTTGAGATTCGTAGCATTAACTTCGGCTCCGGGAATCACGGCGTTGTTCGGGTCGAAGACTGTGCCCGCAATCGCGCCGGTCGAGCCGGAGAGAATGGTCTGCACATGCGGCTGCTGGGATTGCTGTTGTTGGCCTGTCTGCTCGGTGAAGATGCGCGCGAATTCTGCCACGTTGAAATCATCGGACGTTCCGACCGCGCCGTCTTCACCAGCGCTTTGCAGATAGATAAAATTTATCTTCTGCGTGACGGGCGTAAGCGTAGTGTGCTCGGTTGGAGTCTGCCCGTAGGTTGAGCGCGTCTCGATTTCCACGCGGTCTGCGTATCGCTCGCTCAAGTTGAAACTGGCATAAAGATTTCTTCCCCACGGGTCGCGCAAGATTTCAGCGCCTATTCCGGCACGAGCAAGCGCCTGACGCAGTTCGTTATCGTCATTCGGGAACTTGTGTGCTGAGTCGGCATAACCAACCAGCGCAGCGTCAATCTTCGCGCGCGCTTCGGCGAAGTAGTCAACCAGTGAAGTCCAGATGTCAAAGTCGTCATACGGCTCTGTGCTGCCATCAAACTTTCCGTTTGGCCCGCCGCTCGTCACTACTACCGAATAGTTTGTGCCCATGATCTTGAAATCAAAATGATAGGGCTTGCCCCAACGGTCGCGCAGCTTCTTGATGTCAATATTACTTCTCGTCATCTCTGCGGCGAGAGTCGCTTCGTCACGAATGTATCCGCCGGTGCGCGTGTGATAATTCTGGACAGCCGCGTCAATGAGCAGCCCTGTTGGTTTGAAGTAAGGCCAGCGCTGTGTGAGCACAGTGAAATCGTCGTTCGTGTCGAAGAGTTTGTCCGCGCCAGCCGAGTAGAGTTCTAGCACATCATCGTTGCGCTCGATTGACCAGCGTGGCCTGAAACTGTCGCCCCACGGGTCGCGCGCCTGATCGAAATAGATGGCGCGCGAAGCCAGTATGTTCTTCAACTTCGATTCGTCTGTAGGGTATTCGCCAGTCTGCTGGTAATGGGTGCTGAGCGCCTGTGCGACCGAGTTTATCTGCGGCTCTATGAGTTTTCTGAATAGCTGCGCCTGATTCGCATTCTGCTCGCTGCTGCCGAAGAGACGCGGCGTGTTGTAGCTGTAACCGGAATTGAGAAGAACTTCGGAAATCGTGTCAATCTCGTCGGGCAGAGGTTTCGAGAGGTCAATCCGTTCAAGGTCGCCCCGCGTGATTCCTGCGAACTGCGATGTGTCGCCGCGCAAGAACTGATAGATTCCATAAAAGCCGTACTGCCCGCCGAACTCCTCATCGGTACGCGCGCGTTCTTCCACAGCGCGGTCAAAAACCACAACGCCCAGCGCGCTCTCCGCCCGTCTTCCATCAGACGAGCTAACGTTGAAATCAGCGTGAGCCTCTTCGCCCGGACGATACGATTCATGTTCAAGATGCACGTCCAGCTTCAGGTCGCGGTTGTGCGGATAGATAACGGTGTGCAGGCCGTATGACATGTTGTAACTGTTGTTCTCGCCTGAGAAATCGTAGGCGGAGATGGTGAGTTCATCCCGAAACTGATTGCTGTAGGGAATGACGAGCGAGGCATGACCATCGTGAAGCTGAACGGCCTGTGAACGAATGATGTCGCCGCCGCCGTGCGATACGTCAACGATGAGACGCATGGAAGGGTCGCTTCCCGTGATGGAAACTTTTACGGGGTCGCCGTCGTGGTAGATGCTTCTGTCCGTCTCCACGCGAACTACTTCGCGGCTATTGAAATAAAAGTCTTCCGTGTGATTGCCGCTTGCGCCGCGACTGTCACGCGCAGCGAAATTGAGCTTTGCCCTGTATGAGCGCTCCACAGGAAGTTCGGGGAGCATCAGGTCGGACACTTTCGCCACGCCGTAGCGGTTCGTCTTCACCGTTCTCAATGTTCTCTCCTGCTGGACTGGCACGGTCGGCTGAAGATATTGAGCAGGAGATTCGCTGATGACGACTTCGCTCGGCGCGGGCGTGCCGTCTGCGTAAAAGGTCGTGACGAAAAATTCCAGCGGGAAATCTTCTCGCTGGGCACTGTATCCCTGAGAGATATAAACGTGAATTGCGCTCTTGGTCACGCGCAGTTCAAACCGGCGCTGCTCGGTGCGGTTGGTCGTAGGGTCTGTGAAGTAGGCGGCGTAAGAGAGGTCCTCGTATCGCTCGTAATCATTGCCGGAAAGTCTCTTGTGCTCGTCTTGCAATTGGACGTGAGCGATGAAGCGACCCTCGGCGTCCGTCTCTCCTTCGTATTTTGCGCCCTCTTCCGTATCCCACTTCTGCTCACGATAGTTCCAGTGGCGCTCGCTCTCGCGCACGACGCGCACGTGGCCGCGTTTGACCGGTTGGCCGAAAAGATAATCGGCGCGCACTTCGACTTCGGCACTCTGCTCTGGAAGATAGTAGGGCCTGTCCGGTTTGACGTTGACCGTAAAGTTCGGCAGATCGTAGCGGCTGATCTTGACGCTCTTATATCCCCTGGAGCCGTCGAACCTATCGTCTTCAAGCACGACCTCTATGTTGTAATCGCCCAGCCTTGTGTTTTCGGGGATGGGCCAATCCACGCTCGCAACTCCGAAGCGCGAGGTCTTCAAAGGCGCGTGAAATATAGTATTGCTCTCCGGGTCGGAGATTTTGAGCGTAGCAGCCTCATCCGCAAGCGCGTGGCGCGAAGGATCGAACAGAAGCGCGCGTATGTGAAGAATCTGGCCGGGCTGGTATATAGGCTTGTCCGTGCTGACGAAGACGTTCGCCTGATTATTCAAGTTCACATTGTCCGACGCCTCGCGCACAAAGAGACCGCGACGACCTGTTATCTTCATCTGCGGACTGTCACCATTGATGCGACGCGGAAGATTGAAATCGAGCGCAACGTAGCCTTCCGCGTCGGTTACCCCTTTGGCCTTCAGCGCGGGTTCATGGCCGTCGTCATCGAAATCAATCTCGCCTTCTACCGATACGCCCTTCATGGGCTTAAGCGACGTGGGATGAGTGGCGCGAACCTGCGCGCGCAAAGTCGAGCCTTCCAGCACGCGCCCCGCAGTGGCAACATGAAGCTCAAACATATCCGGCGTTATCTCGGAGAGCGAGACTACGCCCTCGGCTGGCGAGAAACGTGCGCGCTCTGCCCCGGCGGGCATGACTCTGTAGGTCATGCGATACCAGAACATCTCGCCACGCTCGGCGTCTGTCATGGCGGACAGGTTGAGCGGGAGCGAAATGACCGTAGCGCTCTGGCCGCTCTTTAGATTCTCGTCAACTTCGTTACTGGCTCGCACCTGGCCTCGCGGGTCTATCAGTTCCAGACGAATGCGCGCCTTAATTTTATTGCTCGAAGGATTTTCTACAGCCAGCGAGACTTTTGTGACGGAATCTTCCAGTAAAAATCTTGTGATTGATTCGTTGACGCGAAGGCTTCCGCCGGTGGCGGAAGATGCCTGGGCAAGACAAAGGGAGACAAGGAGAAACGACAGGACTAGAAGCCATCTGCGACGCACAGCACACCTCCTGAAAGAGAGAGATTTCAGAAATTTTTCTGCTGAAATCGAACGCGGGGCCTCGGGGAGAGAAAGCACCTGATTTGCCCCTATAGATGCGCCGGTAAAATAAAAGTTGTCCTGACGAGAGAAAATTTTTTTAAGCGCTGGCGAAAGTTTAATAGGCGGAAGAGAGTAAGCGTTAACATCTATGGATTTAAAAATGAGATTGTGGATCTCAAATTTCAAATCTGAAATCTCAAATTTGAGATTGGATTTACTTCTACGATCTTCCGGCAGCGCATGATTCTTCTTGAAATAAATTCTCGTCTGGTCAATGATTACGCCCGTCTTGCAGCCAACCTTAAATTTCAGGATAAGATAAACATGTATCGGAAAAAATTCTCGCGCAGTTTCACGCTAATCTTTCTAATCGCGCTAGCGCTTGTCAGACCCGCTCTGCCGCAAGTGGGGCCAACCGCCGCCGCAGGCTCTTCTCAAACGACTTCCGCTTCTTCGCCGCAGCGCGACCCCGGATTGTGGCGCGAGGCCATGCGCATACATCGCAGCGCCATAGTGATTGACGGCCACAACGACATCACCACGCCCATGACGAATGACAACTACGACCTCGGCGGAGACCCGCCAGCGCCCTACAGAACCAGCCTTGCGCGGTTGAAGAAGGGCGGTATGACCGGAGAGTTCTTTTCACTGTACGTTCGTCCCTGGTACGTGGAGCATGGCGGCGCGGCGCGAAGAACCCTGGACATGATTGATGCTGTTTATCGCGCAGTCGAACGACACCCGAACGATCTGCTGTTCGCAACTTCAGTCGCAGACATTCGCCGCGCAAAGCAGCAGCGCAAAGTGGCGGCGCTCATGGGAATCGAGGGCGGCCACGCAATAGAAAATTCTCTTGCGACGCTGCGCGAGTTCTATCGGCTTGGCGTGCGCTACATGACGCTGACGTGGAACAACACGAACGACTGGGCGGACGCAGGGCGCGGCGAGCACGTTCATCACGGCCTGACAGATTTCGGGCGCGAAGTCGTGCGCGAGATGAATCGTCTGGGTATGCTCGTTGACGTTTCTCATGTCTCGGACGAGACGATGAGCGACGCGCTCGATGCTTCCAGAGTTCCCATCATCGCATCGCACTCTTCAGCACGCGCTCTCAACAATCAGCCGCGCAACATCCCGGACGACCTACTGCGCCGCATAGCCCGAAACGGCGGCGTCGTGATGGTCAACTTCTATCAGGTCTTCATTGACCCAGCAGCCTCGCAGCCGAACCGCGAGCGCTCCGCTCAACTGAAAGCGCAGGAGGACGAGATAGAAGCCCGGTTCAAAAATGATCCTGAGAGAATTGCAGAAGAGGAAGACAGGCTTGAAGCGCAGCATCCGCTGCCCCGGACTCCAATCTCAGTGCTGATTGACCACATTGATCACATAGTTCAAGTCGCAGGAATTGACCACGTTGGCCTCGGCGCGGATTTCGACGGTGCGGTTGATATGCCCGAAGGCGCGCGCGACGTTTCAGAGCTTCCGAACATAACTTACGAATTGCTGAAGCGCGGTTATAGCGAGCGGGCCATACGCAAAATACTGGGCGAGAACTTCCTGCGCGTGTTCAGTCAGGTCGAAGCTTATGCGCGGCGCAACGGCGGTCGCCTGAGCGGGCAGGGAAGCACGCGCCGCATCCCTCCGCCAGTAGCGAATCCGAACAGGTAGATGAGAAGCAAAAATAAGAAAGCTCACCAGAGCTAGCTCTGGTGAGCTTTCAATATTCCTTCGCCAGTGGCGAATCCGATCTCAGCCTTGAAACCGGAATTGTGAATAGCGATTCTGTTCAAGACCTGCTATTCGTTCTTCGGACCGCCCTGCTCGCTGCCCTGCTTTTGCTGCGGGTTGTTTTGCGTAGAGCCTTGACCGCTCTGTCCGGTCTGTCCAATAGGGCTTCCGGTCTCGCCCTGATCCGAACCCTGATTGGCCTGATTGCCCTGAGCCGTTCCCGGTTGCGCGCCAGCCGTAGCGCCCACGCTCTTATCGTTACCAGTAATTTTCTCGTCAGCCATCTTACATGCCTCCTTGATTATCTTTGGTTAATGAAACTGAACAAGCTACTACTCGACATAGATGCGTAGCTCATCCGTACACTCTTAGTTCGTTTAAACTATAAATATCAATTCTCATGCCGCGAACATTTTAAAGGAACGCTTCAAATTATCTGAGTAAAACAGAGCCTGCTTCCGCAACGCCGGTCATGAACCGCATAAAATCTGTACAGCAGAAGAGCAGGGAAGAAAAAGAGGGAAAAGGAAGATGTATTGACAGGCTATTCGATTGTTTCCATTTCCACTCTTCCCCATTTCCCCTGTTGTCCCTGCTCTTCTTCCTTCGGCCTTTATCCCTTCATGTTATAATCTCTGCTCTTGATGAAACTCGCGGGCATCTACATACACATTCCTTTCTGTCTTTCGCGCTGCTCTTATTGCGATTTCGCAACCGGGATGTACGAGGGCGCGCTGGCCGAGCGTTATGTGAGCGCAGTTGTGCAGGAGATAGCTTCATTTTCAATATCTAAAATTTCGAGCGACGTTGATACCGTTTACTTCGGCGGCGGGACGCCCAGCCTGCTAGCGCCTGTGCAGGTCGAGCGAATACTGGAAGCCGTGCACAATCGTTTTCATGTCACACAAGACGCAGAAGTGACGATGGAGATGAATCCGGGCGGGCTTGCATTGGAAGTTCTTAAAAATTTTCGCGCTCTCGGAATCAACCGCGCGAGCTTCGGCGCACAGACTTTTGATGACGACGAACTGAAGCGATTGGGGCGAAGGCACAACGCCGAAGATGTTCGTGTGACGATAAGGCTATTGCGCGAAGCGGGGTTCAATAACGTGAGCTTCGATTTGATTGCGGGGCTTCCCGTTCAGACGCTGGAAGCCTGGGAACGCAATCTGGATGAAGCCCTGGCGCTCAGGCCGGAGCATCTTTCGCTCTATCTTCTGGAGGTTCACGAAGGCACACCGCTCGCGGATCAAATCAGGCGCGGAGCACAGCCCTTCCCGGACGAAGACCTCGCTGGCGAGATGTATGAATTGATGCTCGATAAGACAACTGCTGTGGGCTACGAGCATTACGAAATTTCTAACTTCTGTCAGCCCGGCCATCACTCGCGCCACAATACGAAATACTGGGCGGGAGCGCCCGTCTTCGGCTTCGGCTCTTCAGCGCACTCGTTCGACGGCGAGCGCACGCGCTGGGCCAACGAGCGCGACGCGGCGCGCTACACGCGCATGATTGAAGAGGGGCAATCTACTGTCGTAGAAGTTGTGGAACTGGACGAGCGCAACCTGCGCGCCGAGAGCGTCTTTCTGGGATTGCGGCTGCTGCGTGGAATTGATCTGAAAGATTACCGCGCGCGGTTCGGAGCGGATTTGCGCGAGGAGTACGAAGAAGATTTGACCCGGCTGCGCGAAGCAGGACTGATTGAATTCGATGACGACTTTATGCGGCTCACTCGACACGGCGCGCTTCTTTCCAATGAAGTGTTCGCAACGTTTGTGTAAAACAGGAGACAGAAGTCAGAAGCCAGAAGTCGGAATGAATAGTCTGGAATGTTTTTCTTCTGACTTCTGATTCCTGAATTCTCTCGCTTATGATTGACCTGCGCAGTGACACAGTTACAAAGCCTACGCCCGCTATGCGGCGCGCGATGGCGGAGGCCGAAGTTGGCGACGACGTGTATGGCGAAGACCCTACTGTGAACCGGTTGCAGGAGCGTGCGGCTGAGATTTTCGGTAAAGAGGCCGCTATATTTGTGCCAACGGGTTCGATGGGCAACCAGATCGCCGTGAAACTCCACACGCGACCCGGCCAGGAGGTCGTCATAGAAGAGCGCGGCCACATCTTTAACTACGAGATGGCTGCGATGTCTGCTGTTTCGGGAACGATTGCGCGCCCCGTTCGCAGCCACGACGGAAGCGGAATTCTCACCTGGAATGAGATTGAATCGGCTCTGCATGTGGGCGGCGCTTACTACGTTGCGCCGACCGGCTTGATTGCGCTGGAAAATTCTCACAACCTCGCGGGCGGTTCACTTCTCACCGGCGAGCGCGCGGAAGAGATTTGCGAACGAGCGCACGAACGAAAGCTTCCCGTCCACCTGGATGGCGCGCGCATCTTCAACGCAGCGACGGCGCTGGGCGATTCGGTCGCCGTTTTGACCAGGCCGGTTGACTCCGTAATGTTCTGTTTGTCGAAAGCGCTTGGCGCGCCCGTGGGTTCAATGCTCTTAGGCTCTCGCGCATTTATAGAGGAAGCGCGAAGCTGGCGAAAACTTCTGGGCGGCGGAATGCGTCAGGCCGGAGTGCTCGCCGCAGCCGGACTCATCGCGCTCGAAGAGAGTCCGAAAAGACTTCACGAGGATCATGCGAATGCCCGAAAACTTGCTGAAGGGCTTGCAGAGATTCCCGGCATCAGGATTGACCCTGAAAAGGTAGCTACCAACATTGTCATCTTCGACATTTCCGAAACGGGAATCAGCGCCGACGAGATTTGCGCACAACTTCAGCAGCGCAACGTTCTGGCCTCCGGCTTCGGCGATTCAATTCGCATGGTCACGCACTACGATGTTTCAAGCGCGGACATTGATGTCGCACTGAAAGGAATGAAAGAAGTAGTCAGTAGACAGTAGCCAGTAGTCGGCATGAAGAAGAATTGAGCAGCTCTCATCTCAAATTTTATCGCTCAATCTTGAATGCTCAATGAATCTACTGTCTACTGTCTACTGACTTCTGACTACTGCTTTTATGATCATTGCAATCGACGGCCCATCTGGCGCGGGCAAATCAACGCTCGGAAGGATGCTCGCGCGCAACCTCAATCTGCTTTACATAGACACGGGTGCGATGTACCGCGCTGCGGCTATGGCCGTTCTGGAATCAGGCGTGAGCA
>DATHJK010000300.1:0-7733 GCA_035316225.1 Pyrinomonadaceae bacterium | reverse complement strand
CGGCAAACGCGCGAACCGTATCCTTATATATGGCTCGCATCCCGTCGTATAGACGGCGATTCTCTTCCGCACGATGCTCTATCTCTTCCAGTAGCCTGTGAGCGTGTATGCCGACGCCTATGTGACGAGCCATAGCGCAGATGACTTCGCAGTCGTCCGGCGTGAAGCTTTCGCCGCTAGCTTTGCTGCCCAGAAAGATGAGGCCACGCAGTTGGCCGCGTATTACAAGCGGAACGCAAAGCTCTGTGCGAAGGTAGTCGAAAAGCGTTCGATTCTGCTCGACAATCCGTTGAAATTGGGGTTGAGCATCCCTGACGGTTAAGCAGCAGAGGCCGAAACTTTGTAGCTCTTCGAGGCCGTTAATTGTCAGAGGCGAATTTTTCGGGAAATCTTCTCCGATGCCGCGCGCCGCGACAAATTTCAGTTCGGCTGAAGTAACATTATATTCAACTACTGCGCCGCGACGGATTGCTAGCGCGCCTAATAGGTGATGTAAGGAGGCGCGCACCATCTCTTCAAAATTACTCGTATCGGCTATCTCCTGCCCCAGGTCTGCGAGCGCGGCAAAGGTATGAATCAGCTTGTGCGTGCTATCTTGCATTAAGCGAAAAAGTCTCAGTGCCCGTTAGTTGCAGGAAGGATAAATCCTGTCAGAGTCGCAAGAGCTTCCTGCTCGTCTTTGGCAAGAGCTACGTGACGAGTCAGCCCAAGCATCTCGAAAAGCTGAACGGTCTGCGCGCTCATGTCCGAAAACACAAGATGCGCCCCGACCGATTCAGCCGCATCAATTACACCCAGAAGGATAGAGATGCCAATGCTGTTGACGAGCGAAGTGTCGCGGAAATTAATTACGAGGGCACGACAGCCGGATTCAAGCCTGAGTCGGCACTCACGCTCTATGCGCTCGCCGCTTAGCTTATTGAGATAATCGCCTGCGTAAACCACCGCAAGCTCTCCGATGCTGCGCGAATACACCGGAGCGCCCACTAATGACTCCCCCATATTGAGTAAGCTCCCCTCAAACTCAACAGAATGTCAACGCAAGTAAATTCCAGCTACTTATGATTGTAATTGTCTAATAAATTGATGAAAGTTTAGCAGTAGTTTCGGTTTGAAACTTTCATCCAACTTCATCGAAGTGATAATTTGAAACTGACCCGCTGCTTAAAGTTTAGTCGGTTTCACTTCTTGTGCAGGTATTTCGTCATGCGCAGGCGCGTGCCGTCGTCAACGCGCTCGAATTCGACTTCATCCATCAGGGAACGAATGAGTTTCAATCCCCAGCCGCGTCTTTCCTTCGCCTGTTCCTGGGCAGCATCGCCGTTTCTGGTGGCGGATTTTCCGCTTGAACCGTTTTCGGCGACGGGAGGGAGTATACCGCGACTTGAGACCGTCACGACTAATTTATCACTTTCTACGCGAAAGCGTTGATAAATTTTTCTGTCGGGGCTGAGGCTGTGCTCCGTAGCGTTGATACAAGCCTCTATAAGCGCTGTTTTTATCTGGTTGATGGCTTCGGGCTGAAAGTCAACGCGGCGCGCAATCTGTTCGACCATGTTAGCGGCCAGTAGCTCCGTATTCTCGCCCATAGGAATCACCATCTCGAACTCGTCCGACTCCGCTTCTTCTATGGAAGTTCCCGGCGTTTCGCTGTTGATGCGCGCCGTCAGATGCTCCAACTGCTGCCGGCTTGAGCCGTAAGCCTCGCGTGAATTTAGAAGCTCGGATGCTTCCGCAGAAAATCCTTCGGGCGAGACGAGCCAGAATCGCACGCGACTGAAACCGCAGGCGCGAGAGAGCGAGGCAAGGCGGTCAAGCCAGATTTCCGCCACGCCGCGCCCGGCCTCCATCTTGGATTCTATCTCGGCGGCTATCCAGACGACTTCATTCGCTTCGGCGTAGTTCGCCGCGTCAAAGCCGTGAGCTACGGCGCAACGTTCTTCATCACACATCAGTTGCATTGGCGGGTGGAAGGCAACGCAACTTGCGCTATGAACCACCTGCGGCAATCTAACAAGATCGGTTTCAGCATCAAGTCCGCGCGCGACTTCTTCAGTATCCACGCCCTTGTACGCACGGCTGAACCGGTCGTAGTGAAGAAGGCTTGCGGGCATGCGCTGGCAGTTGAATTTTTCCAGAAGCTGCCGAAGCCCCAGGGCAGATGCGCGACGATAGTGGCGCGCCATAGTTTGCGGCGCACGCTTCAACGAATCCTGTAGAGTTTCTGCTACTACGAGCGCGCGTGGCTCAGCCGCAACTTCTATTCGATACCGCGCCTGAAGATAATCGTTCCAGACGGGCGAGCCGTTGCCGACTTCTATGAAACTTGAATTCACGCTCGCCAACTCGTTCACGTGTAATTCTCTCAAAACGCGCTGGAACTCTTCCGTACTCAGATTCAAACGCTTTCGCAATGCTTCGACCTGCGCGCGCCCTCTGTCGGTCGCAGACGATTCATAAAGAACTCTGACGAGCGCGCGACGCGGCACTGTTTCCGTAGCCATATCCTCAAGCAGCGAAGAGTAATGGCGATTGATAGCGCCGCCCAGAAGAGCATCAACGTAGACGCGCTGGAAGTTGAGGAATGAAGTCAGGTCCACCTTGACCTCGCGCGCCGATTGCAGAAGCGTTTGAATGAAGAAAGGCTTACCGCCGAGTTGCTGCACCATAAGATCGCGCGTCTGCTCGTTGACTTCGACCTCGTTACGGCGCGCAAGAGTCTCTATTATTTCAGCGGTCTCGCCGCTCTCCAGCGGCTCAACACGCAAGGTTGACACACGCTCAAACCCGTCTTCAACCGTGTGCACAACGTCCAGCACTCTGCGGCGTAAACCCGCAATCACGCAAGGTATTTCCGAGGTTAAGAAGGTCTGAGCAATCTCGCGGCTCAGATCAATTTCGCCTTCGAGTTGTTCACCCAGATGAAGACCATCCAGCATAACCAGCGGCCTGAAATCTTGTAAGGTCGCGCGCTGCGGCGTGCCGAAGCACAGGCGAACAAGCGAGAGATCGTCCGCGCTGCGCTCCGCCTCGCGCTCGAATGAAGCAACGAGCGCTTCTATCCACTCGTAATCAGCAGGAACGGCGAGTTCAAGCAGGTCACCGAGCGAAACTGAGCTTTCTACGAGTGCGGGTTCTTGCCTGCGAAATGCTATCAGTTGCGCAAGGAACGTTTGAAGGAAGCGGCGCGCCACCATGTTGGCAGATTTGTCATTGCGAGTGAAGGCGAAATAGACCGGGATGCAAGCTCCGTTCTTATGAAAGAGCGCGTCGTAAGCCTGGCGAAGAAGCTCTGAAGTTCCGGCGAGAGGCGCAGAGAGAAGGACGAGTTTGCGAGCATCGCTCTCATCTTCATCCAGACGCAGGATCGCCCTAAGCTCGTCATCGCGCCCTATGAACTGCTCTGGCTCGACGCGACCGAGTATGCGTCCCTCTCGCCTGTTCTTATTAAGTCTCATCGGCTGCATCTATCTTCGTCGGCTCGACATCTTCCTTAGGCTGAACACAATTCTTCCCCAAACCCTTTGCGAGATAGAGAGCGCGGTCTGCTGCGCGAATTATCTCTTCGGCGGTCTCATGTTCAGGCGTGAACGTAGAAACGCCTATGCTGACGGTGAGCGCGCCGCCGGGCTGAGATTTGCCGTGCGAGAAGCGCGTGCGCTCTACGCGGCGGCGTATGCGTTCTGCGATCATGGCTGCTTCTGAGAGATTCGTCTGCGGCAGAAGTATGCAGAATTCTTCGCCGCCGTAGCGAGCCGCGATGTCCGCAGCGCGCAGCGCAGACTTCAAACACTGCGCCGTCATCTGAAGCGCAAGGTCGCCCGCCTGGTGCAGGTTGCGGTCGTTGTAGTGCTTGAAATCGTCAATGTCAATCATCATGAAACTCATCGCGTAGCCATAACGCTTCGAGCGATTTATCTCTTCCGTCAAACGCTCTTCAAGATAACGACGATTCTGCAATCCCGTCAGCGGGTCTGTGATTGACATTAGTTGAAATTGCGCGGCCTTCTCGTGCCAGCACGCGCGGTCAAGCGCCATAGCCATCTGCGGCGCAATAGTCTCAATCAAACTCAGATCAACATCATCGTAAGCGCCGCCACCAATCTTGTCCGTCACATTCAGCACGCCGACTTTTCTGCGGCCTATCATTATCGGATAGCTGATGAAGGATTTCGTCTTGTAGCCGCGCTCCGGCGGCGCAGGCTCATGCCCCGTCGCTTCCATATCGCGCACTACGAGCGGCATGCCTTCGCGCAGGACTGTCCCGGCAACGCCCTCTCCGAGCGAAATGCGAACGTCTCCCGTCAGCCTGTCGTGATGACCTACGGCTGCTTTGAGCGCAAGCTCCTTTGACACCTCGTCGTAAAGAAGAAGCGAGCTTCGCCCCGCGTGAAGAAGTTCCGCCGACTGGCGCAGGATAGAACCGTAAGTGTCTGCGGGCGAGACGGAGTTGATTCGCTGCGAGAAGTTGTGAAGATAATCGGCAAAACGCGCGCGCTGCTCAAGCTCGTTCCTTAGCCGCAGGACTTCAATCGGCATTGCAATGTCGCGACAGAAATTCGAGATTGCGCGGCGCTTCGTATCGCTTAGCGCAGTATCGCAAACGAGCAGCGCGCCTTTGACCTCATCACCGACGACGAGCGGGAAAAGCTCAGGCGTCTTCTCCTGCGCATCCGGCCCCTGCGCGATTACTGTTCTGAGCGGCTTAAAGCCTTCTGAAGTTTCGCTTAGCGCCAGCGACGCCCCGGCCTTTGCTGTCAAAGCCAGTCGCGCGTCTTTCGCGCCTATTTCGACATGCACAGCCTCTGTCTCAAATCGCCCAAGCGAGAAGACCGGGTGAAGCGTCCCCTTCTCTCTCAAAAGCAGAGCTAACGAAACAAGCTCCTGCTTCTCTGCAAAGTTCCTGACGGCAACGCCGCACGTCTCTTGAAAAGAGGTGGCGGGCGGAAAAAAACGCTCCTGCAATTTCGCAGAGTGGTCGGATTCCTCTTTCGTCGCGCCGTCTGTTTCGCTTTCCGACTCGCGCCCGTCTGCCACTTTCGATGAAATAGTTTCGACGGACTTCACATCCGCCCCATCCGTCTCTTTCTCTAAACGCGCTGCGGTTTTCGTCTGCGGCTTTTTAACGTCGAATTCATCAGCAGCTTTTTTGATTCTCTCCGCGAGATTTTCCAAATCCTGGCGCGAAGCGAAGATAACGTTTTTGAAGAGATCGCTGGAAAGCAGCTCCTGAAGGTCGCCCGCGCGAAAACGCTCGGCCAGCGCTCTGTAGTCTGCGCTTGTTAGGAAAGCTCTTCCTCCGATTACAGCCAGCCGCTTCGACTTGCCAATCTCAACCGGCATAGCGAAGCAGTGCAATCCGGCGTGGCAACGATAGAAATTGGTCTCGCCCGCAGAGAGAGCGCGCTCGTGAGCCTCGCCGCAGTAAGGATCGCAGAGGCGCGCATGCTCTTCAGAAGACTGGAATGCATGGCAGATAGAGTTGTTATTTGAAATATGAAGAGAGGGAGGTTGATGACCTTTGACGAGAAGAATCGAGAGGTCAGACGCCGCGCCGAGAGAGTCCTGCACGTCCGCCCAACCGGGCACTAATTTTTCTCTCTGGGCTTCGCCTGCATCGCGCATGCGAGCAGCGTTATCCTTCACTACAGCGGTCACGTTTGTATCGTCCGAAGTGCGGGAGAAAGGCTGGCGGCGTCATTGCTTCCGATGGGGCAAATCTTCGGTCGCTCGCGCCTCTTTCTGGTCGCCGTGATCCGGGGTAGTTGCTGGCGACAACTGCCCCCGACCACTCAGTATAAGTGCCAGACCTGTTCGCAGACAAGCTCAGTCCGCCACATTGCTGGGGGAAAAGCTTGAAGAATTTCAGGCTGCCTCGGCTAGTTAAGCCTGCTAACGGTGTAAACGTTTAATAGCAGCGCGTTTTCACGAAGCAATGACCCGTTCAGCGTCCCGCAGACCCGGCGCGTCACCCGGCGCAACATCTTCAATATGGGGCTGTTCCGGGCTGATGCGTATGCATGCGGCGAAGTGATTGGGTTTTATCTCGGCCAGCGGCGGCACGATCTCTTTGCAAGCCTCAATGACGAACGGGCAGCGTGTGTGGAAGCGGCAACCTGAAGGGGGATTTATAGGCGAAGGTACGTCGCCCTGAAGAACTATGCGCTGGCGCGTGGATTCAATCTCCGGGTCAGGCACAGGCACGGCGGAGATGAGCGCCTTGGTGTATGGCATCAACGGCTCGTCATAAATAACTTTCGCGTCTGCCACCTCTACCAGTTTGCCCAGGTACATCACCGCCACACGGTCCGAGACGTGGCGAATCGCGCGAAGGTCGTGCGAGATGAAAAGGTATGTGAGATTCTTCTCTCGCCGCAGCTTCTCCATCAGGTTCATTATCTGCGCCTGTATGGAAACGTCCAGAGCAGAGATAGGCTCGTCCGCAACTATGAAGTCGGGGTCAACGGCTAGAGCGCGAGCAATGCCTATGCGCTGTCGCTGGCCGCCCGAAAATTCATGCGGGTAGCGTTTGATGAAACGCTTGCTCAACCCTACGGTCTCCATCAACTGCTGCACTCGCTGCTCCGCTTCGCGGCCACGAGCAAGCTTGAAAGTATCCAGCGGCTCGCCGATTATCTGGCCGACTGTCATGCGCGGGTTTAGGCTCGCGTAAGGGTCTTGAAAGATCATCTGAAGATGACGGCGATGCTGACGCATCTGTCGCTGTGAAAGTTTAGCCAGGTCTTGACCTTTGTAGAGGACGCTGCCTCCGGTCGGCTCTGTCAATCGAACAAGAGCACGTCCCAGCGTTGATTTCCCGCAACCTGATTCACCCACAAGCCCCAATGTCTCGCCCGGATAGATATCAATCGTCACGCCGTCCACTGCCTTGACGATTCGCCTGACAGGGCTTCCGCCTACCATCTTGTCCCAAATAGTACCGCCGCCCAGATCGAAATGGACTTTGAGATCGCGTATGGCGATGAGTTCTTCATCACGCCCGCGCTCGATAGGGGGAGGCATGTTGCTGCCAGACAAACCGAATGCTGCTTCCGTGCTCATCAGATATTTTAACCTCTTGACTCACTTTAGAGTGGCGCAATACTTTGAAAACGTGAGGCCGGTAAACACCGCCTTTCAATTCCAAAATAGAGAGCTACTCACTTTCGACTGATGCTGACTCAGCTTTAATTCGGTCGCGCTCCCTTCGCTCTTCATGCGAATTCGCATAAACCTCTTCGGCGAAATGGCAGAGCGAGAAGTGCTCACTGGTCAGTTGAACGAACGGCGGATATTCTCGTTTACAAATCTCCTCTGCTCTATAGCAGCGAGGCGCGAATGGGCAGCCCGGCGGCAGGTGCGCAACGTCCGGCGGCAATCCAGGAATTTGATAAAGCTCAGTTCCCTCTTCATGCGCGGGGTCTGGCACGGAGCGCAGCAATCCTTTCGTATAAGGGTTGCCGGGCAGCGCGAATAGCTCGCGCGTCGGCGATTGCTCGAACACTTTCCCCGCATACATCACTATGATGTGATCGGTCATCCCGGCCACAACGCCGAGGTCGTGCGTGATGAGAATGACGCTGGTGCCTGTATCTTCCTTCAGCTTCCTAATCAACTCAAGTATCTGCGCCTGTATGGTCACGTCCAGCGCAGTCGTTGGCTCGTCGGCAATCAGAAGCTCAGGCTCGCACGAGAGCGCCATAGCGATCATCACGCGCTGGCGCATGCCGCCC
>DATHJK010000299.1:0-6445 GCA_035316225.1 Pyrinomonadaceae bacterium | reverse complement strand
CGCTCACGCGCAAGCCTTTCCTGTGCGCCATCTCTGCTATCTTCTGCACAAGCTGCGGCTTGATAGAGCTATAAATCTTAATCTGCACGTAGCCCAATTGCGCGAAGCGGTCAATCGCCGCCTGCGCTTCTTCTTCAGTATCAACAAAAACTTTCGTAGGCCCCTGATACGGCCCGCGACCGTCAATCAGGCACGCCATCAAAACTCTTGGGCCAATAGCGGTCTCTTCGTCAAAATGTTTCTTCATCTCAAGCAATTGATCGCTGTCGTTGCCCAGGTCGCGCACGCTTGTAACGCCCGCAGCTATTTGCAGAAGCCCGTCAATGCCGCCCAGATGAACGTGCATGTCCCACAATCCCGGCATCAAGGTTCTACCGCGCGCGTCAATCACTTCTGCGCCCGCAGGAATCTTCACGCTACCCGTTGGCCCAACTTCTGCGATGCGGTTGCCGTTTACGATGACGGTTGTGCGCGGGCGCATTTGTCCCGTCTCCGAATCGAAGAGATTCGCGTTTGCTATGACGAGAGGTTTTCCCGGATGATGCGCGAGTGTTCTCGCCTGCGTTTCGGTGCGTGCGGCTTCACGCGCCTGTTGAGCTTTGAGAAGATCGGCGACCGTCTTCTCCCATCCTTCGAGTATCACCGAAGACCAACCGCTAACGGACGCGAAGAACTCTCCGCTCTGGTCAAGCCATATGGGCGAGGGCGTGAAATCAAGGCCGGAGATTTCGTACTCGACCACGGTGCGCTGCTGTCCGTTCGCTTCTATCTTCAATTCACCTACGCGCTCAATCGCCGCCTCGCCTTCCGGCAAGAGAGCGAGCTTATGACCGGGCGCGGCCAGTAGAGCTTTAACCAGCAGCGCGCCCTCTTCGGGCGTGCCGAACATGCTCACGTAAAATGCTCTGCCGCCGAGAACTCTTTCGCCGCTCTCCGCGCGGTTCTTCCACGTGGCTCTCCCGTTCACAACGGAAAACCTCTCTTCAACAGGAGCTTTCAAATAATCGTTACCGCTAGTCTCTATCAGCGTCGGTATGCCGCCAGCCCCAACCACTATGCGCGAGTTGATTTTTGGCCCACGACCGCGATCATTGAACTCAAAAAAGGTCTTTAACTCGCCGTTCGGCATCACGGTTGAAGTGGCAACGCCAGCGCGATTCCCTACAAGCAGCACCGTGTAGCGCGTCTCGTTTGAATTTGTCGTTTGCGATTGAGCGAATGAATTGAATGTAAATGCAAACAGGATGAGCGCGAACGCAGCGTATAGTTTCTTCATGATCTTCTCCGGTGATTTAGAGGTAAAGAGCCGTCACAAATTTCCCATTCAAGTTTTGAAAGCGCAATTCTACTAGCGTTCGTCTGAGCGCGCCATAAAAACTGTTACGACAGAGATATAATGCGTTACTGCTATTGCGTCTTTCTTTTGCGTCTTTGCGCCTCCAGCGTGAGATACATTTCTCGCAAAGACGCCAAGGCGCAAAGAAAAGCGCGCAAAGAAATCTAACACTCAAGCATCCACAGCGCAGCGTATTCCTGCGAATGCAATTCTGAAGTGGCGGCGAAAGAAGTTGCGGAAGGTCGTGCGCAGCAAGGGTGCGCGTGTGGCCCATGAGCCTCCGCGCAAGACGCGGTGATCGCCGTCGAACCAGACCCCGGAATACTCCGGGTAGGGGAAAGCACGGAAGCCCGCGTATCCTGCGAAAGGCGTGCTCGTCCACTCCCAGACGTTTCCCGTCATATCAAGACAACCCGTAGCGCTCGCGCCCGCAGGAAAAATTCCTACGGGAGTCGTGCCCCAGAAATGAAAGTTGAAGTTGCAGAGCGCAGGCGCAGGCTCCGTATCGCCCCACGCGAAGCGGCGCTTGCCTTTTCGCACTTCATCCCACGAAGCGGCCTTTTCCCATTCTTCTTCAGTCGGCAGACGCTTGCCCATGAATCTAGCGTAAGCTTCCGCTTCGTACCAGCTAACGCCCGTGACAGGATGTTGAGGGTCAAGCGAGCCTTCATCGAACATCCTACGCCCGCGCCAGCTTTTTTCATCAAGTCTCCAATAGAGCGGGCTTGTCCAATTCTCTTTTTCGCGCCACTGCCACCCTTCATCGCTCCAGAACTCGCGCCGCTCATAGCCACCTTCTTCAACAAAACGCGCATACTCTTCGTTCGTAGCGAGCAGGCGATCAATCTTGAATGCGGGCAGATCAATTGCGTGTTGCGGCTGCTCGTTGTCGTAAGCGAAAGAATGGTCGCTCGCTCCCATTTGGAACGGCCCGGCGGGCACCGTCACCATGTCGCGCGGCGGGGACGAAGAAATGTTGAGAGGAATGCTGGCCTGCGGCCTTATCTTCTTATCCGGCGAGAGCATGTGCAGAAGATAAGCGAGCGTCTCCTGATGCTGGTACTCGTGCTCAAGCACCATGCGAAAGATAAAGCCGTCGCGCTTCATAGGGTTTGATTCATTGAAATCAAACCCGTCCAGATGACGAAAGATTCTCTCGCGCACGCCGGTGAGATATGCTTCCATCTCGCGGCGTGACGGAAGATTTCGGGACTCTTCGCGCGGCGTGTTAATCGGATCAAAGATGCGGTCATAGCGCTCGTCCATAGAGTTTTCGTTAAAGAGCTTTTGCAGAATCCAGTAGCCCTCGAAAACTCCTATGTGAGCGAGATGCCAGATTACCGGGCGAAAGCCGAAGCCGGGGCTTTCGTGCAACTCGCTTTCGCGCGCCAGATCGAAAATCTTCAAAGTATCTAAGCGAGCGTCGGTCAGTAATCTCTTGATTTCCTCCGCCAGAAGATTTGCCACTTGCTCTCCTTATAAAAATGGCTAAACAACTTTGCGCTCTCTTAGCGTCTTTGCGTCTCCAGCGTGAGACGGTTTTTCTCGCAAAGCCGCGAAGACGCGGCGCGAGTTGATAATCAACGGCGATAAGTTATCATAGCAGTGGCTCCGGTCAAGCAACACGGACGCCCCCGATTAAACGGTCGTTATCTGAATTTTCAGATGGCGAATCCGCCATGAAGGCTTCGGACATATTTTGGGAAAACTCCTCAGAAGGGAAAACCTGTGCCGACACCGCAACCCGACGACGCCGCAGCCGACAGGCTCACGATACATAATCTCTTGCGCCGCGACCTCAGCGCGAGTTTCAGGGAAGACGTGCGCGCAGGGCTGACGGCGCGGCCTAAAAAACTTTTCCCGAAATATTTTTACGACGAATTGGGATCGCAACTCTTCGAGGCCATATGCCTGCTGCCCGAATACTACCTGACGCGCGCAGAGAACGAGATTCTTGCGCGCTATGCCGATGAGATAGTCGGCGCGGTCGAGGGGCAAAAGGTAACGCTGCTCGAACTGGGTTCGGGGAGCGCATCAAAGACGCGGCGCATTATTGAAGCACTGATAAGGTATCAGAATAATCTGCTCTACACGCCTATAGACATTTCGGCTTCAGCGCTTGAGACGAGTTCGCGCGTACTTCTGCAATCTTACCCTGAGCTTCGCATAGAAGCTTACGTGAGCGATTACTTCGAGGGACTCGCCGCTCTGAAAGCGCAAGACCGCCCGCTGCGCACGCTGGCGCTATTTTTAGGATCGAACATAGGCAACTTCGACCCGGCGGAGGCGAAAGAGTTTTTAAGAGCAGTGCGTGGAGTTCTGCGCGCAGGCGATGCGCTGCTACTGGGCGCAGACTTGAAGAAGAATCCGCAGACGCTTGAAGCGGCTTACGACGACGCGATGGGTGTGACGGCCTCCTTCAATCTAAATCAACTGGCGCGCATCAACCGTGAACTCAATGCCGATTTCAACCTGCGCGCCTTTCATCATCACGTCAGTTATAACGAAGAGGCTGGCCGCGTTGAAGTTTACATCGTCAGCCTGCGCAATCAGCGTGTGCGCGTGCCTGCGCTCAGTCTCGAAATACATTTAGACGAGGGCGAGCGCATTCACACTGAAAATTCTCACAAGTATGATCTTGACGGACTGACGAGCCTTGCTAACGAGACGGGATTCGAGCGAGCGCGCACGTGGCTGGACGCGCGCGAGCAATTCAGCAGCAATCTTTTTCTGGTGACGAGCAAAGGGTGAGCGATCAATTGATTCAAACGCGAAAGAATGTAGACGCGGCAGGTTGCGCGACGGCTGAAAGCTTTGTGCTTGAAGCAGAAGACGCCTGCGCGCCTGAGTCCAACGGCAAAGCGCCTGGCAACCATGAGCGAGTGACGGCTGCTTCCACGCCGCTCTTCGCCTCTTACCTGATGAGCGGAGCGAAGCCCGAAGCGAATTGGAAATGCGGGCTTGAGTACGAGTTGTTCGGCTACGACGCGCGCAATCTGAAGAGGCTGAATGTTGAGCAGGTTCAATCGGTGCTTGCCGAACTGAGCAGGTCAACCGATGATCTTCACTTTGAAGACGGCGCGATAATTGAGGCGCGCGCGGGCGAGGATGGTCGCGTCACGATTGAGCCGGGCGGGCAGATAGAATTTTCAGGCGAGCCGCGCGTGAAGCTTTCCGAAATCGAGCGCGACATGCTCGCGCACCTCGCTCGCCTGCGCGAGATCGCCATCGAAAACGGTTTCGTCTTTATAGCTGCGGGCTTCGACCCCATCAGGACTATAGAAGAACAGAACTGGTATCCGAAAGGTCGCTACGCCGTGATGCGCCCCTTTCTAGCGGCGCGTGGCAAGCGTGCGTGGGACATGATGTGCCGCACCTGCGCGATTCAGGTCAATCTGGATTACGGCTCGGAAAAAGATTTAGGAAAAAAATTTGCTCTTGGCAATCGTCTCGCACCCATCGTTACAGCCCTGTTCGCATCGTCGCCTTTCGAGAACGGAGCGCCTTCGGGCTACAAATCAACTCGCGCAGCCGTCTGGCTTGAAACCGATGCTGATCGCTCGTCGGTTTCGCCCGCCGCGCTCACGGAAAATTTCTCGTTCGCAAGTTTCGTCGAATACGCGCTCGACGTGCCCATGATTTTCATAAGGAGAAACGGTAATTATCTGCCGGTCGCCGGGGATTTGAGCTTCCGCCGCTTTCTGGAAGGAGCAGGGTGCATTGAGCCTGCGTTTCAAGACTGGACGGATCACCTGACGACTATATTCACGGAGGCGCGCATCAAACAGCACCTTGAGTTGCGCTGCATGGATGCAGGCTCACTCGAAACCGCTCTCGCCGCACAGGCGCTCTGGAAAGGTTTGATGTACGATGCAACCGCGCTGGATGAGGCGCTGCGCATCGCGCCGCAGTTGAGTTTAGAAGAGATGCTCACGTTGCAAGAGCGTGTAGCGCGCGAAGCGCTGAAGGCCACGCACGCGGGCGTCGATGTCTTGAGTTGCGCGAAAGAGATAGTGGCGCTCGCCGCCGAGGGACTCGCGCGCGTCGCGCCGGAAGAGGTTAAATACCTGGACACCCTGCGCGAGCGTGTGATAGAAAACGAAGTCACCACGGCTGACATTCTTTTACAGAACTATCAAGGCTCCTGGCACCGCTCAATCGAACGGGTCATCGAATACCTGCGAATTGCTTAACAAGCGACTTTAGCGGCTACTTCAGAACCGGGAGCAGCCACACGACTCTTTGCTTACTTTGCGTCTTAGCGACTTTGCGAGAAAAACCATCTCACGCAAAGTCGCTAAGAAGAACGCAAAGCCGATTTGAAATACGCTCATAGTTTGTATCTACATTATGCCCGCTCCTGTTAACAACTCAGTGCTCGTCGAATTCCGAAACGTCGGCTACGACGTGTTGGGTACGAGCCAGCCTATAATCTCCGATCTGAATTTAAGCGTTATGCGTGGCGAGACTCTGATCCTTTTGGGCGAGTCCGGTTGCGGCAAGACCACGACGCTCAAGCTTGTGAATCGTCTGCTGCTGCCGACGAGCGGGGAGGTTCTGGTCGAAGGCAAACGGACGCGCGAATGGGATGCTATCAGTTTGCGCAGGCGAACCGGATACGTGATTCAGGAGGCGGGATTGTTTCCGCACTTTACCGTTGAGCGCAACGTTGCGCTCGTGCCGAGCCTTGAACACTGGGATGAAGCGCGCGTGCGCGTGCGCGTGCACGAGATGCTTGAGTTGGTGGGGCTTGACCCTGAAAAATTTGCGGCGCGTTACCCGCGCGAGCTTTCGGGCGGGCAGCGCCAGCGCGTTGGCGTAGCGCGTGCGCTCGCATCAGACCCGCCGCTTCTCCTGATGGACGAGCCTTTCGGCGCGCTCGATCCTTTGACACGCGCCTCTCTGCAAAAAGAGTTTGCCGAGTTGAGCCGCAGTTTACAGAAGACCGTCATCTTCGTCACTCACGATGTTCGTGAAGCACTCCTTCTTGGCACGCGCGTGTGTTTGATGAGCCGAGGGCGAATTGCCCTGCTCGAAACCCCGGAAAACTTTCTTCGCTCGGATGAACGGAACGCACGCGCTTACGTCGAGACGCTAAGGCTTGACGAT